>JAWOBH010000036.1:0-4334 GCA_046498125.1 Prochlorococcaceae cyanobacterium
CATTAAAAAGGCGCCCCCATCAGGGCGCCATCAGTCTGGTTGCCGGCCGGCAGCGGCTCACTCGTCTTCGTCGGCGCTGCCGATGGGAACGAGCTTGATCTGCTTGCGGCCGAGTTTGATTTCGAACTCATCGCCGGGCTCAAGACCCAACTGGGCGGTGTAGGCCTTGCCCACGAGCAGGTTGCCGTTGAACTGCACCTTGGTTTCGTAGCTGAGCTTGCGGCCGCCCTTGCCGCGGCCCGGGCCACTGTCACCGAGGGTCACGCCCTTGGCCTCCAGCAAGGCCTCGTAGAAGGCGGTGAAGTTGAGGCGCTCGCTGCCGTCCTTCTTGGTGCTGACGTAGCCGCACTCGCGCACCAGTTCGGACTTGCTGGCGTCACCCAGTTCCTTGACCTTGGCGAGCAGTTCGGGGCCGGTGAGCATTGGTGTCGGGAGTGCTGTATGGACCTTAACGCATAGTTGAGCCCATGCAATGGAGGGAATCTGCGCACTGCCAGCGGCAGCAGTTGTTTGTGATGGACGCGTGGTGTGACTTGCGCAGGCTCTTGCAGGTGATGCCACTGCCATTGCCATCGAGGTAGGTGTCGCCCTCGCGCAGTGACTCCTGGGCGCACCGAAAGGAGCTGATGTCGCTGCGGCATACGCGGCCCTGGCCGGTGTCTGCGTTCGGTACCCACCTCCAAGCCGACGTCGATCGCAGCGGTGATGATCGCCACCCGGTTGCTACGGCCCCCACTCATGTCATCCGCATCCGGATCAACCGGTCCCACAGCCCGGTTGGCAGTAACCGGTTCGCCAGGACTGATTCCCACTGGTGGCCGCAGAGGTAGCGGTCGGGGGGATCGGCCTGGGTGAGTGCCTCCTCGATCGTGCGGGCGACCTCCTGCGGTGAGGAGGCCCCGCGGTAGATCGCTTCCCAGCTGCGCTGCACTTTCCGCATCATTCCGCCGTAGACCGCGCAGCTCTGCGCCTGGCGCATCGACGCCGCCGTGCGATCGGGGAACGGGGTGCGGATCAGGCCGGGCTCGATCACAATCACCTCGAGCCCGAAGGCTTTCAGCTCCAGCCGCAGCGCGTCACTGAGGGCCTCGAGCGCGAACTTGCTGGCTCCGTACCAGCCTGAGCCCGGCGTCACCCAGCGACCGGCGATCGACGAGATGTTGATGATCCGGCCACGGCCGCGCTCACGCATCGGCGGCAGCAGCAACTGGGTAAGCCCCATCAGACCGAACACGTTCACCTCAAAGATCCCGCGGGCACGCTCCAGGGACATGGTCTCCAGCGGCCCCACCTCCGCAAAGCCGGCGCTGTTGATCAGGGCATCAAGGGCACCGAAGCGCTCCCGCAGCCGATCCGCCAGGTCCTGTCGGGACTCAGGTTCGCTGAGGTCGAGAGGCTCAACGACGGCTCCACGCTCGGCCAGTGGCTGCATGGTGTCGGTGCGCCGCGCTGCGGCGATCACCCGCCATCCCCGCTTGAGCAACCGCTCAGCGGTGGCGGCACCGATGCCGGAGGAGGCGCCGGTGATCAGAACAGTCGGGGAATCAGCGGCCATGGCGGAGAGAGGAGAACTGCAATCCAGCGCGGTGCCACGGCACTGCCGGCGCCTGAAGCATGGTTCTGATCCTGCCGCCGGCACCCCTAACCAGAGAGTCCGCCAGCATGCGGAACCCGAAAGGAAACCGCAGGCCCCGGGCACAGATCACTGAATCGTGCTGGCTTCTTTACCTTGCCGCTTGCTCTCTGGGCAGGCCTCCACTTCGTGGTCCAGACAGGCCCCTGTGCAGCATCACGAGAGCGCAGGGCCATCTCCTGAACATCCAGCAGTTGCCGCCGCAGGGCCTGCTCGGGAGGTTCGCCTGGGCCGAGGTGGCCGCCGAACAGACCCCTGCGCCCCGGCCCTTCCGGTGCAGCATCGCCAGGGCGACTTGGAGGGTCATCAGCTCAGCTCGTCCACAACGATCGGCGCTCCCCTCTGCCCAGGGCCGCTGCGGCCCATGATCGGTTCAGCCGGCACCGCAGCGCTGCGCCGATGCCCGAGATTCCCCTGCGCCCCTACGACTACACGCCCCAGCTGGGCTGGTCGTCGACGCGCTGGGAGACGTTCCGAACCTGCCGGCGTCGCTACTTCTACCAGTACTACGTCCGTTACGACCGGGAGTTCGAGCAGGGCCGGATCCAGCGGCTCCGGCAGCTCAGCAGCATCCCGATGACGGTCGGCACCGTCGTGCACGAGGTGCTGGCGGCCCTGCTCAGGCGGCTGCTGCGGACTGGCGCCGAGATCGACACCCAGCGCTTCTGGCCCTATGTGGAGCGCACCATCACCCAGGAGCTGGCGCAGACCGGCCTGATGGAGGTGCACTACGGCCAGCGGGTTGCTCCAGAACCCTCAGAGCTGATGGAGCCGGCGCGGGCGTGCCTGGAGTCGTTCCTGGCCAGCGATCGCTACGGCTGGGTGCGCAACCAACTCGGCAGCGATCCCCGCTACCTGATCGAACCGCCGGGCTACGGCGAGGCGCGCCTGCAGGGGATGAAGATCTACGCCAAGGTCGATGTGCTGCTCGAGGCCGGCGGCCAGATCGTGATCCTTGACTGGAAGAGCGGCCGGCGGGACATCGAGAAGCACACCCGCCAGCTGCTGGGCTACGCCGCCTGGGCGCGGGACAACCTGCAGGTGGGCGCCGAGCAGATCCGCTGCGTGGTGGCCTACCTGCAACCGGAGTACAACGAGATCGAGAAACAGCCCACCAGCGCTGAGCTGGAGGGCCTGGCCCTGGAGGTGGCGGCCGAGATCGCCCAGATGCAGAGCCTCTGCCAGGACCCGGAGTGCAACATCCCGCTGGCCAAGGAGCACTTCCCGCTCACCGACAACCTCGGCTACTGCCGCCACTGCGCGTTCCGGGAGCTGTGCGATCGGGTGGACTGAACCGCCCGGGAGCTACGGCTGCTTCACTCCTCCAGCAGGGTCTCGATCTGCTCCTTCAGGCGGGGGAGCTGCTCCGACAGGGTGATCCAGATCTCCTCGAGATCAACCCGGTCGTAGGCGTGGATCAGCACGTCACGCATGCCGGCCATCTCCCGCCAGGGAATCTCAGGGTTCTGGGCACGCAGATCCCGGGAGAGCCGCTTGGTGGCCTCTCCGATCACCTGCAGGCAGCGGATCACCGCATCCTGCAGGACCTCCGTAGCGGAGAAGGTCTGCTGGTCCGGGATGGGGAACCCCTCGATGCGGTGGATAGTCCTGAGGATGTCCTGCAGGGCGGTGCGATCCCGGGAGGTCATCCGAGCGGCACGGCATCCCGCTCCGCTTCCGTCAGCGCTTCCGGGCGGAGGTTGCGGCGGCGGATCAGATCCACCCGGCAGTGCAGCGCGTCCTCGAGCGCATGCTTGAGGGCCAGCCGTTCCAGCAGCCCGGTGCGGGGCGGCAGATCGACCAGCAGATCGAGATCGCTGGCGGGGCCGGCCTGATCACGGGCCACCGAGCCGAACGCGGCCAGGTTCGTGGCGCCATGGGCCTCAGCGATCCCCCGGATCGTGGGAGCCAGGGCCAGCAGTTCAGCGCGTTGCATCGCTCGGGAAACGCCCTGCCAAGGGTAGGAGCGGCCCATGCCTGTGTCTGGAACGGGCCGCGGAGACTGCATCCCTACGGTGAAGGCAATGGGGTGGAGCCGCAGACGATGGAGATCGACACCCTGCGGAAAGCCCTGGAGTGGTCGACGGTGCTGCACTACGCGGTGGCGACCATCTGGTTCATCGCCTACCGGCGGCACCGGCGCTGGTACGGAGGGCTGATCGGGCGTCTCTTTGGCCTGAGCAAGGCTGAGGTGGACGAGCAGGTTTTTCTCCTGCTCGGCCTCTACAAGATCGGCATCCTGCTGTTCTTCCTGATTCCCAGCATTGCCCTGCGGATTGCCTCCTGATCACCCGGTGCGCAACAGGGGATGGTCCTCACCACTGCGGATCGCACGGTTGCCACCCCGCCCGGCGCTTCTGGCTCCAGAGCCTGATGGCCTCCTCGCGGGTGAGCTCGCGCCGCCGTTTCAGCAGCGGCACCGGCTCACTGGGCAGCAGTTCGCCGCTGGTCACCTCCAGCACCTGGTTGTGGCGGCTCCAGCGGCTGGGCCGGAAGTGCAGCACCTGACGGCCATCACTGAGCCAGCCCTCCTGGGGTGAGAGCGGCGGACGCCTGCTGGCGGCCACGACCGGATCAGCCGGCCTCGGGGGCCCAGCCCCGCTGGCGTGCCATGTCGTCGGTCCAGCCCTGGCAGCGGTGGGTGAGGTGCTCGCCCTGGGCCAGGAGCCCCTGGTGCAGCTGGCAGGTGAGCAGGGGGATG
>JAWOBH010000052.1:0-2960 GCA_046498125.1 Prochlorococcaceae cyanobacterium
GCCCTCCCTCAACCTCGTCTACACCGAGGAGGAGGGCTACGTGACGGCCGACCACGCCCAGGCCCGGGGCCTGCACGTGCGCAAGCTCAGCGGCACCCAGTTCCGGCAGATGCTGCGCGGCGGCGAGGAGATTCCGGAATGGTTCGCCTTCCGCAGCGTGGTGGAGGTGCTGCGGGCGGCGGCCTGAGCCCCTCCCCGGAAATTCATGCTCACTCTCTCCGGGGTCATCACCCTCGCGGTGCTGGCCACTGCAATCGTGCTGTTCGTGGGCGGCTGGCTGGCGCCCGAGATCGTGGCCATCAGTGCCGCCGGCCTGCTGATCGCCACCGGCGTGCTCGAGCCCGGCCAGGCCCTGGCCGGCTTCGGCAGCCCAGCCCTGATCACCCTGCTGGGCATGTTCGTGCTCTCCCAGGGCCTGCTGCACAGCGGCGCCCTCGATCGCCTGCGCGAACTGCTCAGCTCCCCACGCATCCGCAGCCAGCAGCAGCTGGTGGCCCTGCTCGGCGGCGTGGTGGCGCCCCTCTCGGCGGTGATTCCCAACACCCCGATCGTGGCCATCCTGCTGCCCGTGATCGAGGGCTGGTGCCGCCGCCGCGGCATCAGCCCCTCGCGGGTGCTGATCCCCCTCTCGGTGGCCACGATCACCGGCGGCACCCTCACCCTGATCGGCACCTCCACCAATCTGCTGGCCAGCGACGTGTCCGCCAACCTCGGCTACGGCGGCTTCCAGCTGTTCTCCTTCACCGCCATCGGCATTCCCGTGTGGCTGATCGGCAGCCTCTACCTGCTGCTCGCCTCCCACTGGCTGCCCGATCGCGGCCTCAACGCCAGCGGCACCCTCACCGAGCTCACCCGGCAGGGCTACCTCACCGAGGTGGTGCTGCCCAGGCGCTCACCCCTCACCGGCAGCACCCTGCACGCCAGCCGCCTGCAGCGCCGCTTCGATGTGGACGTGCTCTCGGTGCACCGCGGCGGCCAGCGGCTGCAGCCGCCCCTGGCCGAACTGCGTCTCAAGGCGGGCGACCGCCTGCTGCTGCGCTGCACCCGCGGCGAACTGCTGCGCCTCCAGCAGGATCAGATGGTGGCCCTGGCCGGCACGCTGCTGCCTGCCGACGAGGAGAGCCCCAGCAACGACAGCTCTGCCGCGCCGACCGCCGCCGCGTCCACCCCCATCCGCCTCACCGAGGTGCTGCTGCCCACAGGCTCCCTGCTGGCCGGCTCCTCCCTGCGCGAACTGCGCTTCCGCCAGCGTTTCAATGCCACCGTGCTGGCCGTGAAGCGCGCCAACACCACACTGCACGACCGGCTTGGCCGCCTGCCGCTCAAGGCCGGCGACCTTCTGCTGCTGCAGGCGCCCCTCGATGCCATCCGCGGCCTGCAGGAGAACAGCGAACTGGTGGTGCTCGACGACCTCGAGAGCGACCTGCCCACCACCGACCGCAAGTGGCTGGCCGTGCTCACCATGGCCCTCGTGCTGCTACTCTCCGGCCTCAATGTGATGCCCCTGGTGGCCGCCGTGCTCCTGGGGGTGGGCGTGCTGGTGATCGGCGGTTGCCTCGATGCCAGCGCCGCCCTGCGCTCCATCCGCTGGGACGTGTATCTGATGCTCGGCGGTCTGTTCAGCTTCAGTGCCGCCCTGCGCCAGAGCGGCCTGGCCCAGCTGGCGGCCGATGGACTGCTCGGCCAGCTGCAAGGCTGGCCGGTGTACGCGGCGCTGGTGGCGGTGTATGCCATCACCCTGGTGAGCACCGAACTGCTCAGCAACGGTGCCGCCGTGGTGCTGCTGCTGCCGGTGGTGGCCAGCCTGGCGGAGGGGCTGGGCCAGCCGCCGCTGGTGTTCATCTACGCCGTGGTGTTCGCCGCCAGCCAGAGCTTCCTCTCACCCATCGGCTACCAGACCAACCTGATGGTGTTCTCCCCCGGCAACTACCGCTTCCTCGATTTCCTGCGCTTCGGCTGGCCCCTCACCGCCATCTACACGCTGGTGATCCCTGCGGTCATCCTGCATGTGATGGGCGGTGGGTGATGGCTGGTCGTTACTCCACAGGGCGAGATCTTTCGAGCAGGCGGAGGAGGTGGTCCTGGGCCAGCTTCCGGTCACGCGCCTTCGGAATGGTCTCGATCAGCCCTATGCCCTCGTTCAAGGCCCGAGTTCCGGGTCCATAGCGGCACATCCCTGAAGTTCTCCGATGGGAGAGCATGGGCGGCTGTTCTTGCCACGATCCCAGCCTTGAAGGGATCAACCCCATCTTGGAAGCTGCTCCATGCTGGAAGCTGCTCCGGAATGTGGCTCTCGACGATGAGGTTGGAGACGAGTGGAAGCTGGCCATTCAGACCTGCCAAAACGTTACCCACTCGCATGCGCATGTCCCTGGGGAAGCCGCTGCACAGAGGAGCAAACCAGATGGCCAATCCGGGGGCAACCCTGACGCCGAAGGCCATATGATGGTTAAGCGTAGGGGGCGTACACGCAGCGGCATCGACAGAATGTCAGCCACATGCGAGCACTGCACATGAAGGCCACCAGAACCGGAGCGAGCATGAAGCTCATACAATTCTGGCACGATCGACAACCACCCGACTGGGTTGAAGAATCCAGCCACAAGTTGAGCCAGGACAACCCAGAGTACGACTACAGACGATTTCACTTTGAGAGTGCTCAGAGCTATATTCAACGCACCTATGGTGACGCTCTAGCGCAGGCTTTTTCAGGCATCAACATTCCAGCCTTGGCTGCAGATATTTTCAGGGTGGGTTATCTGCTCAGCGAAGGCGGCATTTGGGTGGACATGGCCTCCGAATGCCAAGTACCCCTGAGGGAATGGATTCCGAGCAACATGAGTCTGGTCTTATTGCAAAAGCCATGGATGATGAATACCGATTATGCGTGCAATGGTTTTATCTATTCCAAGGCCCCGCAAAACCCACTCCTGCAGATGGTCTGGGGGAAGATGTCAGCA
>JAWOBH010000082.1:0-3759 GCA_046498125.1 Prochlorococcaceae cyanobacterium
GGTAGGTGGCATCCAGGTAGACGTAGGCGTAACCAGCCTCCTGCAGGGGCCGGCCCAGGAAGGCCTGCACCTGCTGGTCGATCTCCTGGCAGATGCGACTCACCTGGGACTTGGAGATGCCGCTCTGGGAGCCCAGCGCCGCCACCAGGGCATCGACCTTGCGGGTGGAGACGCCACCGATGTAGGCCTCCATGATCACGGCGTAGAGGGCCTGGTCGACCCGGCGGCGGGGTTCCAGGATCGAGGGAAGGAAGCTGCCGGAGCGCAGCTTGGGGATCAGCAGGTCGATGTCGCCCACCTGGGTGGTGAGACTGCGGGGCCGGTAGCCATTGCGGTAGCCGAGCCGCTCCTCGGTGCGCTCATGGCGGTCCGCACCGAGCACGGCGGCGACCTCCAGCTCGATCAGCTGCTGCAGGCCGTAGCGGGCGAGCTCGGGGATCAGCTCCCCGGCGCTGCTGCCATCCAGTAGCGGCGCCAGGTCGACTGCGGCACGATGGGACTTGGGCATGGTTCGTCTGGTTGAGGTGGTACTCGAACCAGGGAAACGGGCCTGCCCACCCCTTGCAACGCCAGGCGTCTGAGGTGTGCTCGCTCAGCCCCGGCTACGCCGGGGCTGAGGCCCAGGGGATTTACACCACTGCTGGGGACGCCAGCAACGCGGCGATGCCTACGGTTTTTCCACAAACTCTTAACCTGCAGAACCGTCAACCTCGCTGCTCAGCTCAACCGGCTCAGCGCGGAGAACTTTCTCGACAGATTGGGCTTCAAACAGATTGGGCTTCAAGCTTAACCTTATCGTAGTACGGAAAATAATCTTTGCTCCAAGCCTACCGCGGAAAGAGATGATGCAAAGGATATTCCGCAATACAGAGTTGAGCAAGAATTGACTTTGCCTTCCCACTCTGCACAGTGTTGCAAAAGTCTTAGAATCTGGCCTCACTAATGCACTCCGGAGCAAGCCAATGCGCCACAATGAATCATACTGCAACGTCCCTGAAATCCTCAGCAAAAAGGAGGATACTCGATTCGGGGGGCAGATTCTATTGAAAATATCGCTGGCTACGTTATTGCGCTGTTCATAATATGGCAATATTGCTTGAAGAATTCGGGATGCCTGCTCAGGATGAGACCTAATCGTAACAGGCGTTAAATTCGAGAACTGTATTGCGTAGGCGGTTGAGAGCCGCGCCCAGTACTCAAAGTCGCCTATGCTTGGATAGCATTGGTCAAAATTATCCATGGCGTTGAAGGCATCTTTACTGAGCGTAGCGTCCGACAAGCTATGCACAAGATTTCCATAAACAAAGAAAAAGACCTGGCTCGCTGGAGGGCCTAGCCGCGTTGGAACTCCATCATTGAGCAACCTAGAAGAATTAAAAACAACCGCGCCAACGGACTCATCGCTAGAAGGCCATGATGAGACAATCTCGCCTAGGGAACTGGACGAGGAAAAGTAATCATCAGAGCAAAGAATATGATTCAGATATGTCTCAGACTTTTCTAGCAAGAAATTAAGATTACCGTAAATCCCGAGATTTTGATCTTGAAGAAATATGCGGATTCGTCGGTCTCCCTTGTCTTTCAGGTTGCGAAGATAGTTTCGGGTGCCATCTGTAGATCCGTTATCAGAAATCAGGAGATGCCAGCTGTCAAAGTCCTGAGATAGCACGCTGCGAACAGCCTCGGGCAAATAAGGCATGCCATTGAATACTGGCAAAATTACTGTAATACTATCAATCGATGGCATGGTAGAGGTGGCTTTCAAGGATTGTCTGCTGGAGATGAGGACGCCTCCCTTAGGGAGTCTTTGGGCAACGAACCCTAAGAGAGGATCCGAAGTTGGAATCTGCTCGCAATGAACAATTTTTGACCGATCTGAGGCTGGCTTGTCCTGATTCAACCTTCTCGAGTGCCAAAACTTGTCCATGTGGGTCGATTCTTGCCCTTAATAGGCACACTAATCCTCCGATCAAGTACTGCATAGTAACCTGCGAGCTGTCATGAATAGGTTCGTGAGGGCTGGCAGCACCTGGTGGATGAGCTGGTGGCGATCACCGGTTACCACCGCAAATCGGTGCTGCGGGCCCTGAACCGCAGACCTGCTGAGGATGGGGCCTGGGCTGGGGATGGTCCGCCTGAGCGGCACCACCGCTGTGTCTACGGCCCCGAGGTGGTGGAGGCTCTGGTGCCGCTCTGGGAGGCCAGCGACCGGCTCTGCGGCAAGCGCCTGGAGGCCCTGTAGCCGCTGCTGGTGGAATCGCTGGAGCGCCATGGCCATCTTGCCCTCGATCCGGTGGTGAGGGAGAAGCTGCTGACGATCAGTAGCGCCACGATCGACCGTCTGCTGGCCCCCGTTCGCAAGAGCACCCCCTCCAACGGTTGGCGCCGGCCACCCCGGGCCCGCAGCGCGGTGGCGCGGCGCACACCGGTGCGCACGTTCAACGGCTGGGGGAAGGTGAGCCAGGCCGGCTGGCTGGAGATCGACCTGGTGGACCACTGCGGCAGGTGGATGGAGGGACGCTTCCTGTGGACCCTGGTGGCCACCGACATCGCCACCGGCTGGAGTGAGTGCCTGCCGCTGCTCAGCCGTGATGGAGCCTCGGTGATGGCGGCCCTGCGATTGCTGGAGGAACTGCTGCCCTTCCCGCTGCAGGGGATCGATGTGGACAACGACGGGGCCTTCATCAACGCCCCGCTGGAGAGCTGGTGCGAGAAGCACCGGCCCCGGATCGAGCTGACCCGCTCGAGGGCCTACCAATCCAACGATCAGGCCTGGGTCAAGCAGAAGAACGGGATGCTGATCCGTCGGGTGATCGGCTACCAGCGTCTGGAAGGCCTGGTGGCGGCCGAGCTGCTCGGTGAGCTGTACGGCGCGCTACGGCTGTTCACGAACCCAGGGCAGATTCAAAGTGTGTCACAGGCACTTTGCCGGGGGTGCGAGCATGGGTTGAGGTCGGCGGAATCGCCTCCTCCCTGTGCCCGAAAGCTCTGTCGCCGCTACCGATCTCGACCTGATCAGCTACCTCAAGGTGATCCCGGATGCGCGGATGCGGCGGGGTGTTCGATTTCCGGCCTGGGATCTGCTGCTGGTGGCGGTGCTCGAGATCCTCAGTGGCTGCCAGAGCCTGCTGGAAATCTACTCCTGACGGAGAAGGCTTCGCCTATGCCATCCGTCACCACAGTGTGTTGACCGAGGGGCTGGGCCTTGAGCTGCGCCGTCCACCCTCGGATTCCTCGTTCCGTTACTCCTTCCTGCAGGTGGACGTCGTGGCACTGTGCGCCGCTATCCGTGACTGGACGATCGCCCAGATCACTAGTGGCACAGTGGATCTCGAGCAACTGGTGTGTGATGGCAAGACCCTGAGGGGCTCGATCGAGCCCACGCCCGGCGGCGGCTCGGCGTTCATGGCCCAGGTGACGCTCTACTCCGCTGCCCTGGGCGTGGCAATCAGCCAGGCCTGCTCTGCCACCGGAGAGAACCACAAGCGTGCAGTGCTCAGGGAGCTGCTTGGCGGGTTGGATCTCGACGGCGTTCTCATTCAGGCGGATGCCTTGCACACCCAGAAGCCAGGGCCTATTAGAAGTCATCCTGAGGGCCTCGCTGCCGTCGCGGGCTCTCGCCACCCCAGCAGCCTGAGGAGGCCCTTGATGTCGTGAGCCAGGACGGCGATGCCCTCAGTGATCGACCAGATCCCCTCCAGTCGCAGGGCATTGACCGCCAAGCTCCGCAGCGTGGCCAGGATCTGGACGCCGTTGTCC
>JAWOBH010000119.1:0-5199 GCA_046498125.1 Prochlorococcaceae cyanobacterium
GTAGGCCTCAATGCCCTGCTGCACCGCCGCGCGGCGGTCGCCGCTGGAGGTCACCGGCGCCGTCTCCAGCTCGCTCTCCACCAGGTCCAGCAGCTGCTGCCCCCTGGGATTGCGCACCGTCACCCACTGGCAACCGAAGGTGGCGCCCATGTAGCCCACCACCAGGTCGGCGCCGGCGTTGGTGTAGTCGAAGCAGCTCAGGCAGCTGGGGGCGAACACGTCCTTGAGCCTGGGGGTGTCCAGGCCGAAGAAGGGCACCGTCTCGGTGCGGCCGTCGCTGTGGCGGAAATGGATGCGGAAGTCCTGCATGAACTCGTAGTGCACCACCGTCTCCGGCGAGCTCACGGTGCTCTCCAGGAAGGTCTGCAAACCCTGGCGCGAGACGTTGTCGACGCACGGCAGCCCCAGCACGTAGAGCTCATCGAGGGGCAGGGTGGACTGCACGGCCCGCAGGGCCTGGATCTGGCAGCCCACACCGATGGCCAGCAGTTTCCTGATGCCGCTGCCGGGAAGCTGCTCCAGCACTTCCAGATTGGGCGACAGGGTGGGCTTGTTCACCCGGGCGCTGAGCACCTCCGCGGGGGTGCGGGCCAGGCGCGGCACCGGCGTGAAGCGGTCGTCGGGGCTCTGGCCCACGCACAGCACCGCATCCACCAGCCCGCTCTCCAGGGCGCGCACGCCGATGCGGCTGACGATCCCGGTCCACTGGGCCCCCTCGATGGGCTGGCGCAGGCGTGCCATCAGCATGCGCTGGTGGACGCCGAAGTAGAGCTCGTTCTCGTTGTCGAGATCGCGGCTGCGGCCGTGGGCCTCGCTCTCCATCGCCTCGAAGCGCTGGGTGAGGAAGGCGCAGCTCTGCTTCACATAGGCCACCCAGCGGCTGTCGCAGAGGCCGCACTGGCTGCAGAGATCCTTGGCGGGATAGACGCTGCCCTTGGCCAGGGGTCGGGCCTTCTCGTGGGGAGCCGGCACGGGCAGGCGGAGTACTGCGGCACAACCTATCGGCTGCACCGGACGGCAGGGGCCCCGGCAGGGGCCGCGGCATAGGGCTGCGGCAAAGTGGATCGCCGCCGAAGCCGCAGCTGCCTCCCCGCAGCTGTCCGCCCTGATGCCGCCCCGCATTGCCTCCATCTGGAATCGCCGGCGAGGCCCAGGCCAGTCCGGGCCCCGACCCCGGCGGCCATGGCCATGGGGGCTGCTGCTGCGGCGCGGCCTGCTCGCCGGTGTGGGGGTGGTGGTGGGCGCAACCCTGCTCGGGGTGATGTGGCCCGAGCCCGAACCCAGGGGTATCCGGGGCCAGGAGAGCCTCTCCGATCTGGCCAATGTTCCCAACCGGCCGGTCACGGTGCTGGTGATCGGTCTCGATGCCGACCAGCTCAATGCCGCCGACAACCAGGCGGCTCCGGCGGGGCCCGCCAATGCCGACGCCCTGCTGCTCGTGCGCGTCAACCCCGACGGCCCCGTGCAGGTGCTGCCCCTGCCCTCCAGCCTGGCGGTGCAGCTGCCGGGTGAGACCCAGCCCCAGTCGCTGGGGAGCCTCTACCGCAGCGGCGGTGCGGCGCTCCTGGCCGACGCGGTGCGCAACCTGGCGGGGCTGCCGGCGGGCCGGCCCGATCGCTATGTGGTGCTCAGCCGTGGCGCCCTGCGGACTCTGGTGGAGGGCCTGGGCTCGGTGGAGGTCAACCCCCGGCAGACCATGCGCTACACCGACACGACGCAGGATCTGAAGATCGATCTGCAGGCCGGTTTGCAGCGCCTCAGCCCGCTGCAACTGGAGCATCTGGCCCGCTGGCGGGACGCGGGCAAACCGCTGGAGAGCCGCCTGATGAGCCACCGGCAGGTGGTGGAAAGCCTGCACCAGGAGCTGCGCCTGCAGGGCATGGGCGTCGACCTGCCGGGGCTGGCGCGCAAGCTGCGGGGACAGGTGAACACCAACCTCAGCCAGGGGGAAATCCTCAGCCTGCTGGCGGCGGCCCTCCGGCCCGAAACCAGCGTGAGCTTCACCACCCTGCCCCTGGAGGCTCCCCGCCAGAGCGAGGCGGCCAAGGCCACCGGGCTGCGGGAGCGGGCGGCCGAACTCCCGCAGCCGTTCTGGCCGGAACCGAAGGCCTCCGGCGGCGTGCGGACCAGCGCTCAGGCCCCCTGAACCCGGCTCAGCACCCGGCTCAGCGACCCTCCAGCTGCTGCCTGCGCAGCGCCAGTGCCCGGCGGAGCAGCAGTGGATCGGCGGCTTCAGCGACACCATCCAGTTGCAGCCCCCCCAGCCAGGGCAGGGCATCAGCGCGGCGGTCCCCGGCCTGCCAGCGGCCACCCCACTGCACCAGGCCGGCGCAGGGCACCTGCCAGCGCTCCAGCAGGGCCGTGGCGGCGGCGGGCAGGCCGCTGTTGAGCTGCTTGGTGCTGAACAGCAGCAGGGCCGGCTGGCGCCAGGCACCCAGGGCCTCCGCCCAGTGGCCACCGCCGGCCAGCCCCTGTCCCGGATCCCTGGGCAGGGGCGCCAGCCGGGATGGCGAGCCGCCAGCCCCAGCGCCCTGGTCGCTCAAAGCGGCCAGGGCGCCCTGGGGATCGGCGGGGTCCAGGGATGGGGCCAACGCCAGGCCCAGGGCCTCCGCCAGCACCGGGGCGGCCTTGTGCAGGCGGGCCGCCACCTTCGCGGGTGTGCCGCAGGCAAGCAGCACCAGCGCGGGCGGCAGGGGCGGCGCGGGGGCCGGCGGCGGCGCGGAGAGGCTGGAAAGCGTCATGGATGTTTGCAAAGGCCGCACCGACCCGCTTCTACCATCAGGATTCCGCTGACGCGTCCGCGCCCGCCGTGACCAGTTTCCTCACCGCCGACCGGCTGGCACAGGCAAACCAGGCGGCCGCGTCAGGCCAGGACACCCGCCGGCTGCGCCTGTTCAGTGGCACCGCCAACCAGGAGCTGGCCCGGGAGATCGGCGGCTACCTCGGCGTGCCCGACGGTCCGCGGGTGATCAAGCGCTTCGCCGACGGCGAGACCTACATCCAGATCCAGGAGTCGATCCGCGGCTGCGACGTGTTTCTGGTGCAGCCCACCTGCGTGCCGGTGAACGACCACCTGATGGAGCTGCTGATCATGGTGGACGCCTGCAAGCGAGCCTCGGCCCGGCAGGTGACCGCCGTGATCCCCTACTACGGCTATGCCCGGGCCGACCGCAAGACTGCCGGACGGGAATCGATCGCCGCCAAGCTGGTGGCCAACCTGCTCACCATGAGCGGCGTGGACCGGGTGCTGGCCATGGATCTGCACTCCTCCCAGATCCAGGGCTACTTCGACATTCCCTGCGACCACATCTACGGCTCGCCGGTGCTGGTGGACTACCTCAAGACCCGCAACCTGGACGAGGTGGTGGTGGTGTCGCCGGACGTGGGCGGCGTGGCCCGGGCCCGGGCCTTCGCCAAGCAGATGAGCGACGCCCCCCTAGCGATCATCGACAAGCGCCGTGCGGCTCACAACGTGGCCGAGAGCCTCACGGTGATCGGCGATGTGGCCGGCAAGACGGCCGTGCTGATCGACGACATGATCGACACCGGCGGCACCATCTGCCAGGGTGCCCGGCTGCTGCGCCGCCGTGGCGCCGCCCGGGTGCTCTGCTGCGCCACCCACGCCGTGTTCTCGCCGCCGGCGGCGGAGCGCCTCTCCGAGCCGGGACTGTTCGAGGAGGTGGTGGTCACCAACTCCATCCCCCTGCCTGAGGAGCGCCGCTTCCCCCAGTTGCGGGTGCTGTCAGTGGCCAACATGCTCGGGGAGGCCATCTGGCGGATCCATGAGGAGAGCTCCGTGAGCTCGATGTTCCGCTGACGCCCGCCCGGATGCCCGTAACCATCCGCCGCCTGCTGGCTGCGACCCTCAGCGCCGCGGCCCTGGCCAGCGGATTGGCTCCGGCCCTGGCACCGGCCCCCGCGGCAGCCCAGGGCCGAAGCGGCGCCCGCGAGCAGCTGCACTCCCGCGCAACCTCGCGCATCGGTGTGTGGCTCACCAACAGCCCCAGCCAGCTCTACTACCAGCCGGCCCGGATCGATCGAGCGGTGCAGGAGCTGGCGGCAGCGGGCTTCACCACCCTTTACCCCAACGTGTGGAGCCGGGGCACCACCTTCCACCGCAGTCGCTGGGCGCCGATGGAGCCGGCCCTGGAGAAGGCCAACCCCAACTTCGATCCGATCTGCCACATGACCCGGGCCGCCCAGCGCCAGGGCATGGAGGTGTTCCCCTGGTTCGAATACGGACTGATGGAACCCGCCAGCGCTGAGGTGGTGAAGCGCAAACCGGAGTGGGTGCTGCAGCGCCGGGACGGCAGCACCGCCTATCCGATGCACGGCACCACCATGGTGTGGCTGAACCCGGCCCACCCGGGGGTGCGGGAGCGCTTCATCGGTCTGATCACCGAGATCGTGCAGCGCTGCGGCGTGGACGGCATCCAGCTGGATGACCACTTCGCCTGGCCGGTGGAGCTGGGCTACGACCCGTTCACCCGTCAGCTCTACCGCCAGGCCACCGGCCAGGAGCCGCCGGCCAACCACAACGACCGCTTCTGGATGCGCTGGCGGCGTCAGCAGCTCACTGAACTGCTGCGCGAGCTGCGCGCGGCCCTGCGCGATCTGGACGAGCAGGCCCGCCGGCAGGGCAAGGGCAGGGGCCACCCCACCTGGATCAGCCTCTCACCGGGACCGTTCCGGTTCGCCTACAACCGCTGGCTGCAGGACTGGGAGCTCTGGACCGTGGGCAGTCTGGTGGACGATCTGGTGGTGCAGAACTACGCCTACTCGGTGAAGGGCTTCGCCAACGACCTCAACCAGCCGGCACTGGTGAAGGCGGGCGAGTGGGGCATGCCGGTGGAGATCGGCATCCTGGCGGGCTTCGGCGGCCGCACCACCGACATGACCACCCTGGCGGAGAAGGTGCGGCTGGCCAAGACCCGCGGCCATGGCGTGATCTACTTCTACTGGGAAGGCCTGTGGGGTGAGCACGCCGGCCGTGAGGGCCCGGCCCTGCGCCAGCGCCGCTTCCGTGACCTGCACCGCAGTGTGCAGAGGAGCTGAGCAGAGGAGCTGAACAGCCAGCCCCTGGAGACCCCCGGACCCTAGTGAACCGAGCGCTGGGGGGCCAGGCACTGCTCCACCACCTCGCGGCAGTTGGTGGAGAGCTCGGCGGCCGCCAGCTGCTCGAGGGCCTCGCGCAGGCGG
>JAWOBH010000146.1:0-2675 GCA_046498125.1 Prochlorococcaceae cyanobacterium
TTCGAAACGAGCCAGGGAAATGGCCCAGTAGGGAATCCCGGAAGCGAAGTTGGTGGTGCCATCGAGGGGGTCCACCACCCAGTAGGCGGGGGTCGTGGGCACCCGGCGCTCCCCCTCCTCACTGAGCACCCCTTCGCCGGGGAACAGAGCCGAGAGCCCCTCCACCAGCTCGGCATCGCTCCAGCGATCGCAGGCGGTGATCAGGCTGCCGTCGGGCTTGAGGTCGGAAACCACGTGGCCAAAGTCATGACGCTGGCGTTCGCCGACCCGATCCAGCAACGAGGCCAGACCGGGATGCAGGGACGGGGACGTGGGGGCCGCGGTCATCCGATCTCGAGGGCGAGCACCCGGCTCAGGCTGCGCCCCGTATCTTCCCGGAACTGACGCAGGTTGACACGGCTCAGGAGGACCAGCGCTGCGCTGGCCACCAGCAATTCCACACTGAGCACCAGGGCATAGGCGGGGAATGGATCGGTGCCACCGGTGATCTGCAGCTGCAGGAAGCGCCCCAGATCCAGCAGGCCGCCGCCGAACACCTTGCCCAGGGCCCTGGAGAGAGCCTGGGCAAGGCCCCAGACGCCCACGAAGGTGCCGGCCGCCTGGGGCAGGGTGAGATCGAGCATCAGGACCAGGGCGCTGTTGGTGCCGATCCCCGCCGCCAGGCCGAACAGCACCATCACCACCCGCAACACCGGGACCTGGGCCGTGAATCCGGACAGCAGCAGCAGGGCCAGGCTGCCGACAATGAGCTGACAGCCCAGGCGAGCGGTGGCGAACTTGCCGAGCCGCGGGGTGATCCACAGGCCCGCCACCAGCAGCCCCACCAGGGTGCCGATGCCCCAGAGGGCATTCAGGGAGGCGGTGGCGGCAATGGACATGCCGAACACCTCGGCGCCGTAGCTCTCGAGGACGGGGTCCTGCAGGAACAGGCCGAGGGTGAATAGGATAAGGAACAGGAAGAACACCATCACCTGGCGGCTGGAGGTGACCAGCGCCCAGCTCTGGCGAAGGGTGATGGCGTCGTCAGGGGGCGAGGGCTCCTCGGCTCTGACCTGGGAAGAGCCAGTCCTGGGCCGCTCGATGCCGAGGGTGGCGGTGACGGTGAGCACCAGCACGACGGCAGCGACGCGCACCATGAAGCCCAGCAAAGCGGGCTGCAGAACGGCGGGATCGGTGACCCCATCGAGATTGCCGAGGGCAATGGCGATGGCGATGGCCCCGACAACGATGCCCACCGTGAGCAGGCACCAGATGATCCCCACAGCCCGGGGGCGTTCCTGTTCGCTGGTGCTGTCGATGAGCAGGGCCAGGTAGGGCGTGGAGGCCATGGAGATGGCCAGGCCATAGGCGGCGAACAACCCGCAGAGAGCGGCGATGGCCGCCAGCAGTGAGGGGCCTCCCGTGTCGAGCAGGCGAGCCACCTGAAAGATCAGGGGCACCGACAGCACCGCCAGAGTGCAGAACAGGAGCGCCCCGAGCCAGATGTAGGGGATCCGGTGGTGTCCCGCCACCGGATAGCTATCGGAAAGCTGTCCAAACAGCACCCGGGCCGGAGCCACGAACTGTTCACAGGCCAGGGCCACGCCCACGAGCAGACCGGGAAAACCCAGCTCGCTGATCATCACCCGGTTCAACAGACCGGCGAAGATCACCGCCAGACAGCCCAGACAGCCCTGAAACAGCCCCAGCCTCAAGGTGCTGGGAAGCCCGAGCCTGGCGCCCGGCACACCTGAGGACGAGTCGGTCATGGGCTGGGAGGTCAGAGCAGGCCAGGCTGAGAAGCCTGGCAGGCAGGCAGCAGTGGAATCGGTTCGACGGGGATGTCCGTGTCAAGCCGTGGTTTCTCGGCCGGCAGACTGCGTTGCGGACAGCTGACGATCACATCCAGGCCTGTGCGGCGGCGCAGCTCGGCCAGACGGATGTTGTAGTCGGTGATGGCCGCGGAGTAGCGCACCTCGGCATTGGTGAGGTCACGCTGGTTGTCCACCACCTCCCGCTGGGTGGTGACCCCGGCCTGGAGCCGCAGGCGGGCGAGGCGCAGGGATTCGCGGGACTGGATGACTTCGCGGGCCGTGGTGGCGATGTTGCGGTTGTTCTTCTCCAGCTCGTAGAAGCTTTCCTCCACCTGCCGGCGGATGTTGTCGCGCCGTTCGGCAAAGCGAAAGCTGCTCTCCTCGGCACGCTGCCGGTTGCGCCGGGCCTCCGCGGCGGCGGCGCCACCGTCGAACAGGCGCCAGTTGAAGTTGAGGCCCATGGACGCGTCGATGTTGCCGGAGGCCTCGACCCGGTTGTCGCGGTCGCCCGAGAAATCAGTCCAGGCCGTGTCCAGGCTGGCGAACACATTCACGAACGGCTGCACTCGTCCAAGGGCCGCATTGGCCTGGCTGTTGGCGATGGAGATGTCGAGCAGGGTCTGATCGAGTTCCTCACGGAAGGCGAAGGCGGCCACGATGCTCTCCTGCAGCGAGGGCTGCCACATGCCCAGCACCCGGGGGGGGTCGGCGGCGGTGGGGGTGACGTCCTGGGGCAGATCCAGCAGCTCGGCCAGGGCGCGGCGGTTGATCGCCTGAGCGGAGAGACCATTGGTGAGCAGCTGCTGATCGCGGGCCAGCTGGGTCTCGGCTTCGAGCACGTCCAGGCGGGTGGCCACCCCTGCCTGGAATCGGGCCCTGGTG
>JAWOBH010000174.1:0-20055 GCA_046498125.1 Prochlorococcaceae cyanobacterium
TCACGCACGTCACGATCCCGCTCGGGTCGCAGGGGTTCGTAGCGGTCGGCCTCGTAGCCCCCGGCCTCGTAGCGCGCTGGCGCGTAGCCGCTGTCGGCCCCGTAGCGGTCCTCCGCCCCGTAGGCGCCGGGCGAGCGGGGCGGTCCACTGGCCCAGGGGTCGCGTCCGGGGCGGCTCCAGTCGTCCCAGTCGTCGTCGTCGGCGAACAGCTAATCCTTGAGGCTGCCCAGGGTGTTCTTGAGGCCCTGCAGCGGTCCCTGCTCCGCCCGCCGCTCGCTGAGCAGCCGGCGGTTGAGACCGAACAGGGCCTCCTGCAGCTGGCTGGTGGCCATGTCCAGCTCCACCGGATCGCTCTCTCCACGTTCCTCCAGGGCCAGCAGGTCCTGCACGTCGCGCACGGCCATCTCCACCGCCCGCTGCTGCCGTTCGGCGCCGTAGGGACCCAGTTCCAGGGCCGAATCCCGCAGCCGGCGTTCCGCCTGGGCCACCAGGGTGAGCGACTTGTTGCGCCGATCGATGGCGGCACGCTTGCGCCGATCCTCGGCGGCCTTCTGTTCGGCCTCCTCGATCAGCCGGCCGATCTCCTCCTCACTGAGGTTGGAACCGCCCTGGATGCTCACGCTCTGCTGGCGGCCGGTGGTGCGGTCCATGGCCGACACCTGCAGCAGGCCATTGGCATCGATGTCGAAGGACACCTGCACCTGGGGCACGCCCCGGGGGGCGGGGGGAATGCCGGAGAGCCGGAAGCGCCCCAGGCTCTTGTTGTCGGTGGCCATCTGCCGCTCCCCCTGGAGCGCATGGATCTCCACGGAGTTCTGGTTGGCCTCGGAGGTGCTGAACACGTCGCTCCTGCGCACCGGAATCGGCGTGTTGCGGGGAATCAGCACCTTCATCACCCCACCGATGGTCTCCAGACCCAGCGAGAGGGGGGTGACGTCATTGAGCATCAGGTCGCGCAGCTCGCCGGTGAGGATGCCGGCCTGCACTGCCGCGCCGATCGCCACCACCTCATCGGGGTTCACCGACTGGCAGGGGTCGCGGGGGATCAGGGTGCGCACCATCTGCTGAACCATCGGCATGCGCGTGGCGCCACCCACCAGCACCACATCGTCAATGTCCTCGGCCGCCAGGCCCGCATCCCGGAGGGCACGCTGCACGGGCCGCAGCAGGCGGTCGAGCAGATCGGGGCAGAGACCCTCCAACACCGCCCGCTCGAGGGTGGTTTCGATGTGCAGCGGCCCGTCGGGCCCGGTGCTGATGAAGGGCAGCGAGATCGGCGTGCTCTGCACCCCGCTGAGCTCCATCTTGGCTTTCTCCGCCGCCTCGGTGAGCCGCTGCAGGGCCTGGCGGTCGCGACGCAGATCGATCTGGTGCTCCCGTTCAAAGGCGTCGGCGATCCAGTCGACGATGCGCCGGTCCCAGTCGTTGCCGCCCAGCTGGGTGTCGCCGCTGGTGGCCTTGACGTCGAACACCCCCTGGGCGATCCGCAGCACCGAGACGTCGAACGTGCCGCCGCCCAGGTCGAACACCAGCACCCGCTTGGCGGCACTGCGGTCGAAGCCGTAGGCCAGCGCCGCAGCCGTGGGCTCGTTGAGGATGCGTTCCACAGTGATGCCCGCCAGCCGGCCGGCGTCACGGGTGGCCTGGCGCTGGGCGTCGTTGAAATAGGCGGGCACCGTGATCACCGCCGCCTCCACCGGCTCGCCCAGGTAGGTGGCGGCGTCGTCGCAGAGCTTGCGCAGGATGCTCGCCACCAGCTCCTCGGGCGCGTATTCCCGCTCGGTGGCGGGGCAGACCACGCGCACGTTGCCCTGGTCGTTGGCACGCACGGTGTAGGCCACGCCGAGGCTGCCCTCGTCCAGCTCCTCCCACTGGCGGCCCACGAAGCGCTTGAGGTTGGCGAAGGTGTTGCGCGGGTTGAGCACAAGCTGGCGTCGGGCCAGCTGGCCCACCAGCAGCTCCTGGTCACGGCTGAAGCCCACCACGGAGGGGGTGGTGCGGCTGCCCTCGGCGCTGGCGATCACCACAGGCCGGCCGCCCTCGAGCACCGCCACCACGGAGTTGGTGGTTCCCAGGTCGATACCGACGATGCGCCCCATGGACAGCGAGGAGTCAAGAACCGCCTGGCCTCCCAAGGTACCGGCTGGCCAGAGGCACCGCCTGGCCAGACGTTAATCACCACTTAAACAGTCTTTGCAGCCGCCTCCGTAAATTTCGGCGGGCCCCCTTTCCGCACAGCCGGGACCGGGCGTCAGCGGACCTGTCCACGACAGGCAGCCCGTGCCGCAGCACTCTCTTCTCCGCATGATCACGGACTCATCCCCACCACAGCCCATCGCCGACGCATTCACCCTCCGACGTCGTCCACCCAGCGAGAAGCTGGTGGATATCGGCTTCCGCCAGCTGACCCTTGCCCTGGCCTCGGTGGTGGCCATCGTGCTCCTCGGCATCTTCCTGGTGGTGTTCAGCGGTGCCCGGGAGGCGATCGCCGAGTTCGGACTGGGCTTCATCACCACCTCGGGCTGGGACCCCGTGAACGCGAACTACGGGGCGTTCGTGGCCATCTACGGCACCCTTGTGACCTCGCTGCTGTCCCTGCTGATCGCGATCCCCCTTGGACTGGGAACGGCGATCCTGATCACCGAGGACGTGCTGCCCAAGCTGGTTCGCGACGCCACCGGCCTGATGGTGGAGCTGCTGGCGGCCATTCCCTCGGTTGTGCTCGGACTTTGGGCCATCTTCGTGATGGAACCGGCCATCCGACCGCTGCTCAATCTTGTCCACGCCAAGCTGGGTTGGATTCCTCTGTTCAGCACCATCCCCAAGGGTCCGGGAATGGCACCGGCAATCCTGATCCTGGTGGTGATGATTCTGCCGATCATCACCGCCATCTCCAGGGATGCGCTCAACCAGGTCCCGTATGAGCTCCGCCAGGGTGCCTATGGCGTGGGCACCACCCGCTGGGGAGCCATTTCCAGCGTGATCGTGCCGGCGGCGGTGTCGTCCATCACGGGCGGCGTAATGCTGGCCCTCGGTCGTGCCATGGGTGAAACCATGGCCGTGACCATGATCATCGGTAACTCCAACAACTTCAGCGTCTCGCTTCTCGCACCCGGCAACACCATCGCCTCAATGCTCGCCAACCAGTTCGGAGAGGCAGACGGCATCCAGGTGTCGGCCCTGATGTACGCGGCACTCATCCTGATGGTGCTCACCCTCGTGGTGAACATCTTTGCCAAATACATCGTGCGCCGCCTCAGCCTCCGCTACTGAAAAATCCCCTGATGACCGTCACAACCCTGCCTCCGGCGCACAGCAATCTGTTCGACCGTCGTCCGCTCACCTTCGATCCCACCCTCAAGCGCAATCGCCTCAACCGCCTACTCACAGGCATTGCGGCTCTGTTTGCGGCCATTGCCGTTCTGCCCTTGTTCCTGGTCATTCTCTACGTGCTGATCCAGGGCGGTCGGTTGATGAGCCTGACCCTCTTCACTCAGCTGCCGCCGCCGCCGGGCCTGGAAGGTGGCGGCATCGGCAACGCAGTCCTGGGGACGATCGTCGTCACCCTGGTTGCCTCGGCCATCGCCATCCCCATCGGTGTGGGTGGTGGCGTATTCCTCACTGAATACTCCAGCCGCGGCTGGTTTTCCCAGTTCATCAGCACCGGTAACGACATCCTCGCCGGGGTCCCTTCGATTATCAGCGGCGTTTTCGTCTATGGGGTGATCGTTGCAACCAGGGTTTTCTTCGGTCAGAGCTACAGCGCCGCAGCCGGCGGCATCGCTCTGGCGGTGCTGATGCTGCCAACCGTGATCAAGACCACCGATGAAGGACTGAAGCTCGTGCCCCTGGAGCTGCGCTGGGGAGCCTATGGGGTAGGCGCTTCAAAATTCGTCACGGTGATGCGCATCACTCTGCCCGCAGCGTTCACACCGATCGCCACCGGCGTGGTGCTGGCCATCGCTCGGGCGGCCGGTGAGACAGCGCCTCTGATCTTCACGGCGTTGTTCTCTCCATTCTGGCCCGAAGGGGTGTTCAACCCGATCGCAACCATGTCGGTATTGATCTTCAACTTTGCGATCATGCCCTATGAAGCCCAGAACGAATTGGCCTGGGCAGCATCTTTTGTGCTGGTCATGATGATCCTTGCTGCCAACCTTCTGGCTCGTTGGATCAGCAGCTTCTCCCGCTCCTGATACCTAACCACAGTCTCCATACCGAGTTTCAACCCCCACCCAGCGCGCAACGCCTGTTCCTGCCATGACCCAAGCCAAAACTGCTGCCATGCCAGCCACTGACGTCTCGATTTCCATCCAGGACGTGACGATTTCCTACGGGCGGTTCGAAGCTGTCAAGAACGTCTTCATCGACATCCCAAAAGGAAAGGTGACAGCCTTCATCGGCCCTTCGGGTTGTGGCAAGTCGACCGTACTGCGGGGGCTCAACCGGATGAATGATCTGATCCCCGGCTGCAGCCTGCGCGGTCGTGTTTTGTTCGACGGTGTCGACATCTACGCCCCTCAAGTTGACCCTGTAGAGGTGCGCCGGCGCATCGGCATGGTGTTCCAGAAGCCCAACCCGTTCCCCAAGAGCATCTATGAAAACATCGCCTTCGGCGCCCGCATCAACGGCTACAAGGGTGACATGGATGAATTGGTGGAGCGTTCGTTGCGCAAGGCAGCTGTGTGGGATGAGTGCAAGGACAAGCTGAAGGAGAGCGGCTTCGCCCTCTCAGGAGGCCAGCAGCAGCGGCTCTGCATTGCCCGTGCCATCGCCACCGAGCCCGAGGTGATCCTGATGGACGAGCCCTGCGCCTCGCTGGACCCGATCTCCACCCTCAAGATCGAGGAGACCATGCACGAGCTCAAGCGCAGCTACACGATCGTGATCGTGACCCACAACATGCAGCAGGCGGTGCGGGTGGCCGACATGACCGCCTTCTACAACGCCGAGGCCGTGGAGGGTGGCAGCGGCAAGGTGGGCTACCTGGTGGAATTCGCCGAAACCGAGCGCATCTTCAATGCCCCCAAACAGCAGGCCACCCAGGACTATGTGACCGGCCGCTTCGGCTGAGCCACACGTCTCCCTTGCTGTCCTGAGGGATTGGACTGGGCTGTGATTTTGGTTTGCTGCGATTGAACTGTGCTGCAATTTGGGTTGCTGAGCGATCAGCGCCCTCCATCTCCAGTTCCATCTTTTCAGAGGAATGAAACAAAAAGCCGGCCCTAGGGCCGGCTTTGGTGTGAACAGCGGAGAGGGAGGGATTCGAACCCTCGATAGAGTTGCCCCTATACAGCATTTCCAGTGCTGCGCCTTCGACCACTCGGCCACCTCTCCAGCGGCAAAATGGGGCAACGAGGTGGCAATGTAGCAGTCAACGACCCGCAGCCCCATGCGCACGTTTCCGATCACCGTCCACTGGCGCCAGACCGGTCGCGTGATCCGTCACGAGGTCCCCGAAGGCGACTACATCCTGCGCAGCTTCGAACAACAGGGCGATCCGCTGCCCTTCAGCTGCCGCAACGGCTGCTGCACCACCTGCGCCGTGCGGGTGCTGAACGGCACGATCGATCAGCGCGAGGCCCTGGGGCTGTCTCGGGAGCTGCGCAGCCGTGGCTACGGCCTGCTCTGCGTGGCCCGGGCGATCGGCCCGCTGGAGGTGGAAACCCAGGACGAGGATGAGGTCTACGAGCTCCAGTTCGGTCGCCATTTCGGCCGTGGCCGGATCCGCCCCGGACTGCCCCTCGAAGAGGAGTGAACCGCCGATGACCGACAGCATCAGCCCAGAGCGCAACCCCCAGCCCAGCCCAGACCCCCCACCTGAACGCCCCTCTGAACGCTCCTCCGCAACCCTCTCCGACTCCCATTTGCAGGCTCATCCTGAAGCGAACTCTGAGCGGGCGCTGCGCCAGTCGGGGCTGGCGACCGGAGCCATCGAGCGGCTCTTGGACGTGGCCCGGCGGGCCGCCGAGGCGGGCGGGGTGCAGTTGCGCGCCCATTTCGGACGCCTGGAGCAGATCCGCGAGAAGGGGCGCTGCGGGGATCTGGTGACCGAAGCCGACCTGGCCGCCGAGGCGGCCGTGCTCGCCCTTCTGGAGGCCGAGACACCCGACATCGGCGTGCTCTCGGAGGAGAGCGGTCGCCGGCAGCGCGGCGGTGAGCTGGAGTGGTGCGTCGATCCCCTCGACGGCACCACCAACTACGCCCACGGCTACCCCTTCTTCGGCACCTCGGTGGGGCTGTGCTGGCGCGGCGTGCCCCTGCTGGGGGCCCTGGCCATCCCCAGCTTCGAGGAACTGCACTGGGCGGCGCCGGGGATGGGGGCCTGGTGCAACGGCCGCCGCATCCATGTGAGCCGCTGTGAGCGGCTGGCCGATGCCCTGCTGGTCACCGGCTTCGCCTACGACCGCCACACCCGCCTCGACAACAATTACGCCGAGTTCGCCTACTTCACCCATCGCACCCATGGGGTCCGGCGTGGCGGCGCGGCGGCGGTGGACCTGGCCTTCGTGGCCTCCGGACGGCTCGATGGCTACTGGGAGCGGGGACTCTGCCCCTGGGACCTGGCCGCCGGCGTGGTGCTTGTGGAGCAGGCGGGCGGTGTGGTGTCCGCCTACGACGGCAGTGCCCTCGATCTGGGTGGCGGCCGGGTGGTGGCCTCCGGCCGCCGGCTGCACCCTGAGCTGGTGGCCGGGTTGCAGGCCTGCCAGCCTCTCAGCGGCGCCAGCTTCGGAGCGCCGGAGCTGGACGGGCCCGGCGCCGGGGATGGCGCTACCCCCGCTCCATAGGATCCCCCCCGTCGCCCCACCCCGGCCCGCTCCATGGCCCTGCAACCTGCCGCCGGCGCCCGGGATCTCAATCCCCGCGAGGTGGAACAGAACCGGGCCATCTGCGCCACTCTCGCCGCGGTCTACCGGCTGTGGGGCTACCAGGCGGTGGCACCGCCGAGCTTCGAGCGCCTCGACACCCTCCAGGCCGGTGGCGCCATCGACGGCCGCGAACTGGTGCGCCTGGCCGCCGATGAGCCCCTCGGCCTTCGCCCCGAACTCACAGCCTCGATCGCCCGTGCCGCCTGCACGCGCATGGCGGAACGGCCCCGGCCCCTGCGTCTCTGGGCCGAAGGCACCACGTTCCGCAGCAGCACAGGAGACAGCGGCCACCAGCGCATCCACGAGCAGTGGCAGAGCGGTGTGGAACTGCTGGGCGAGCACTCCACGGCCACCGATGTGGAGCTGATGCGGCTGCTGCTGGCGGCCGCCGCCCGCCTGGGCCTTGGCACCAAGCACCGCCCCCAGCTGCTGGTGGGCCACCAGGGGCTGCTCACGGCCCTGCTGACGGAGGTGCCGGAGCAGCAACGCGGCGCCGTGCGGGCCGCCCTCACCGGCTTCGATGCCCTGGCCCTGGCCCAGCTGCCACTCGGCGATCTGCAGCGCCAGCGGCTGGGCGCGGTGATGCGCCTGCGCGGTGAGCCGCCCCAGGTGCTCTACGCCCTCGAGCAGTGGCTGGGGCCCATACCCCTGCTCAGCGAGCTGGCCGCCACGCTGGCGGCGGTGGCCCCGGGAGCGGCGCGGCAGCAGGTGAGCCTGCGGCTCGATCCCAGCTTCCAGCCCCACTTCGCCCTCTACGACGGGCTGGTGCTGAAGCTCGTCTGCCAGGGGGCCAACGGCCCGGTGGAGATCGCCAGCGGCGGCCGCTACGACGCCCTGGTGGGCCGCTTCGGCGCCGCCGCGGAGCAGGCGGCCGGGGTGGGCTTCGGCTTCGATGTGGAGGCGGTGCGCGAACTGGTGGGGCTGCCGGCCGACACCAGCACCGCTCCACAGCCGGTGCTGGTGAGCTACAGCGGCGAGCAGGCGCTGGCAGCGGCCCTCGATGCCCTGGAGAACCTCCATGGCCAGGGCCAGTGCGCGGAACTGCTGAGCCATCCGGTGCCCAGCCAGGCCGAGGCCGACCGGCTGGCGGCCGAGCGAGGCTGCTGCCGGGCCACCTGGATCGCTGCCTAGGATCCCGCCAGCGCCGCTGCCGCCATGGCCCACACGATCGTCACCAACGTCTGCGAAGGGGTTGCGGACTGCGTGGATGCCTGTCCGGTGGCCTGCATCCACCCCGGCCAGGGCGCCAACAGCAAGGGAACGGCCTTCTACTGGATCGATTTCGACACCTGCATCGACTGCGGCATCTGCCTGCAGGTGTGTCCGGTGCAGGGCGCGATCCTCCCCGAGGAGAAGCCCGACCTGCAGCGGGCGGGCTGAGCCCCCCGCCCTGAACCCGGCCGCGGTTCGGTCACCCCTCCCCGCCGCCTGTTGAGCGGGACCCGGATGCACTCCTACGGTGCCGGCATTGATTTGCAATAGCCATGCCGGTGCTGGAAGAGAAGGGTCAGATTCAGATCCACACCGAAAACATCTTCCCGATCATCAAGAAGGCCGTCTACAGCGGCCATGAGGTGTTCCTGCGGGAACTGGTGAGCAACGGCGTTGATGCCATCAGCAAGCGCCGCATGGCCGCCATGGCGGGCGACTGCAGCGAAGGCCCCGAGGGCTCCATCCAGATCCGCATCGACCGGGAGAACAAGACGCTCACCATTGCCGACAACGGCATCGGCATGAGCGCCGATGAGGTGAAGCGCTACATCAACCAGGTGGCCTTCTCCAGCGCCGAGGATTTCCTCGAGAAGTACAAGAGCGAGGGCGACGCCATCATCGGCCACTTCGGCCTGGGCTTCTATTCCAGCTTCATGGTGGCCGCCCAGGTGGAGCTGGTGAGCCTGAGTGCCCGGGAGGGGAGCGAGGCCGTGCGCTGGACCTGCGACGGCTCCCCCAGTTTCAGCCTGGAGAGCGCGGAGCGCAGTGAACCCGGCACCGATGTGATCCTGCACCTGATGGAGGAGGAGCTCGAATATCTCGAGCCGGCCCGCATCCGCACCCTGATCAGCACCTACTGCGACTTCCTGCCGGTGGCGGTGCAGCTGGAAGGCGAAACCGTGAACAAGCGGGAGGCGCCGTGGCGCCGCAGCCCCCGGGAGCTGAGCGACAACGACTACATCGAGCTCTACCGGTATCTCTATCCCTTCCAGGGTGATCCCCTGCTCTGGGTGCATCTGAGCACCGATTACCCCTACAACCTCCAGGGCATTCTCTATTTCCCGAAATCCAGCGGGCGTGCCGACTGGGAGAAGGGCGAGATCAAGCTCTACTGCAATCAGGTGTTCGTGAGCGACTCCATCAAGGAGGTGGTGCCCCGCTACCTGCTGCCCCTGCGCGGGGTGATCGACTCACCCGACATCCCCCTGAACGTGAGCCGCTCGGCCCTGCAGACTGACCGCCGGGTGCGCTCGATCGGCGGCTTCGTGGCCAAGAAGGTGGCCGACCGGCTCAAACAGCTGCACCGCGATGAGCCGAAGCGCTATGCCGAAATCTGGGAATCTCTGGCTCCGTTCATCAAGATCGGCGCCATGGAGGATGAGAAGTTCGCCGATCAGGTTGCCGATCTCGTGCTGTTCGGAACCACGGCGCCGGCGGCCGCTGAGGCGGAGGCCCCAGAAGGCGGCGACGGTGACACCACCACCCTCGATCCCATCCCCGGCCAGGACGGCAGGGCTTACACCACCCTGGCCGGCTACCGCGGCCGGCTGGGAGCCGACAACGCCAAGCGCATCCTCTACTGCACCGACGAGGCCGGCCAGGCCGGGGCTCTGGCGCTGTGGAAGAGCCAGGGCGCCGAGGTGCTGCTGGCCGACACCTTCATCGACACCCAGTTCATCCCCTGGCTGGAATACCGCCACGAGGAGCTCACCTTCCAACGGGTGGACGCCGAGCTCGACGACTCCCTCAAGGAGCAGGAGAGCGAACTGGCCGATGCCGAGGGCAAGGACAGCTCCGAAAAGCTGCGGGGGCTGTTCAAGACGGCACTGGCCAACGACAAGGTGACCATTCAGGTGCAGGCGCTCAAGGGCGACGAGGCCCCGGCGGCCCTGATCCTGCTGCCCGAGCAGATGCGCCGCATCAACGACATGGGGGCTCTGATGGAGCAGCGCCTGCCCGGGCTGCCGGAGCACCACGTGTTGCTGGTGAACCGCCGCCACCCCCTGGTGGCGGGGCTGTTGCAGCTTTCCGCCGGAGCCGTGATCACCAGCCCAGGGGCCGGCGGCGCCTCACCGAGCCAGCAGCTGGCCGATGACCTGGCCCGCCACGTCTACGACCTGGCGCGGCTGGCCGTGGGCGGGCTGGAGCCCAATCAGCTGTCGGGCTTCCAGCAACGCAGCGCCGAGCTCATGGGCCGGCTGATGCAGCGAGGCCTCTGAGACGGCGTCAGAGCCGATGGCCTGTGATGGTCCGGGCAGATTGCTAAAGTCTGCTGCTGCGGCAGTGCATTCACCGCCGCAGCGTCGTCCTCGTCAGGTTGAAGGTCATGTCCCGGGTCTGCCAGCTCACCGGCAAGCGCGCCAACAACGGCATGGCCGTCTCGCACTCCCACGTGCGCACCAAGAAACTCCAGCAGGTGAACCTGCAGGACCGGCGGCTGTGGTGGGCCGAGGGCAACCGGTTCGTGAAGCTTCGGGTGTCCACCCGGGCGCTGAAGACGATCCAGAAGAAGGGACTCGGGGCCTATGCGCGGGAACTGGGCGTGAACCTGGCCCGGCTCTGAGCTCACACAGACGGGATCTGAAAGCCCAGCTGCCATGCTCCGCCGCGAGCTGCTCTACACCGCTGTCCGCGGAGCCACCTGGACGTCCAGCCTCACGCTCTTCGCTCTGCTGCCACGGCCCCGAGCGGTCTTGGCTCTCGGCGGCACGCTGCCTGAGCTGGACGCGCCAGCACCGGACTTCCGCCTCCCCGGGGTGACGCCGGGCTCGGACAGAAGCGGTGGGAGGACAGCCGTTCCCACCGACCTCTCCCTCGAGGATTTCAGGGGCACCTGGCTGGTGCTCTACTTCTACCCGCGCGATTTCACCGGCGGTTGCACCCTGGAGGCCCGTGGCTTCCAGAAGGACCTGCCGGCCTTCCAGCGGGCCGGCGCCATGGTGGTGGGCGTCAGCGCCGACGACCCCGACTCCCACGCCTCCTTCTGCAGTGAGGAGGGCCTGGCCTTCCCGCTGCTGAGCGACCCGGGCGGCGCGGTGAGTCGGCGCTACGGCTCCTGGATCGCTCCCTTCTCTCAGCGCCACACCTTCCTGATCGACCCCGACGGCGTGATCCGTGCCCGCTGGGTGGCGGTGCGGCCGAGCGGCCACAGCGGCGAGGTGCTCAAGGAGCTGCGGCGGCTGCAGGCCTGATCGAACTCAGGGCCAGCCCTGCAGCACCTGCTTGCCGATGCAGCGGCCGGAGACCTGCAGCCGGTGGGCCTGGCGCAGTGCATCGGCGCAGATCGGACCCGAGATCTGCTGCACGGTGCTGAACAGCTCGCCACGATCCACCAGGTCCGCCACCTCGGCCAGCAGCTCGCCCTGCCGGACCATGTCGGCCGTGCCGTAGAGCGAGCGGGTGAACATCAGCTCCCAGTGCAGCGACAGGCTCTTGCGCTTCAGGGCCAGCACGTTCACGGCCGAGGGATCGGGGTCGTCGATCAGGGCGAAGCGCCCCTGGGGCGCCAGCAGATCCACCAGAGCGTCGTAGTGCTGGCCGGTGTGGGTGAGGCTGGCCACATGCTGCACGGCGCTGATGCCCAGGGCCTCAAGCTGGGGCCGCAGTGGTTGCCGGTGGTCGATCACGTGGTGGGCGCCGCAGCGCTCCACCCAGGCCTGGCTCTCGGGCCTGGAGGCCGTGCCCACCAGGGTGAGACCGGTGAGCCGGCGGGCCAGCTGCAGCAGCAGCGAGCCCACCCCGCCGGCCGCGCCGCTCACCAGCAGCACCGCACCCGCGCCGGCATCGCTCCCGCGCTCCAGCTCCAGCCGCTCGAACAGCAGCTCCCATGCCGTGATTGCCGTGAGCGGCATCGCCGCCGCCTGGGCCGGCGAGAGGCTGGCGGGTGAACGGGCGACGAGACGGGCATCCACCGCCTGCCACTGGGCGTTGCAGCCCGGTCGCTGCAGGGCACCGGCATACCACACCAAGTCACCGGGCCGGAACCGCTGCACCGCTGAACCGCAGGCCACCACCGTACCGGCGGCGTCCCAGCCGAGCTGACGCCACTGCCCCGCCGGTGGCAGCTCGCGGGCCCGCACCTTGAGATCCACCGGATTCACCGCCACGGCGTCCACCGCCACCACCAGGTCGTGGGGGCCGGGCTCGGGATCGGGCAGCTCCAGATCCAGCAGGTAGTGAGGATCGTCCAGGCCGGCGGGGAGCTGGTAGCCAACGGCACGCATGGAACTCAGGGATGTGGGTGGAACGCTGCGGCCAGCAGCTGGCGGTGCACCGCCGTGGCCTGGCGCAGCCGGCGCAGGCGCTCGGGGTCCGGCTGGCGGTCGAGGACGGCGCGCCACTGGCCCAGCAGCATGGCCGGGTCGGGCGGGGTGTCCAGCTGCGCCAGGGGGCAGCCGAGGGCGCGGGCGGCGGCGGCCACCTTGGGGTCGTAGCTGAGGGCGGCGACGGGGGCTCCGCTCACCGCCGCCAGGATCAGGCCGTGCAGCCGCATTGCCAGCACCAGGCCGCTGCCGGCGCACACCGCCAGCACGTCCTCGGGGCGCTCGGGCGCCAGCTCACGGCTGCGGGCCACCAGGCCATCGCCGAGCAGCCCATCGCTGCGCAGCTGGACCAGCAGACCCCGGTCCTGATGGCGGTGAAACGGCAGCCAGAGCAGCTCCCGGTCCGGGGCCAGCTGCTCAAGGGCCGCCAGCCAGGGCCGCCAGGCGCTGCCCTGGAGCTGAGCTGTGGGGCGGAAACAGAGCACCACCGGGCCACCCTGCCCGCTCCAGGCCGGAGCCTCCAGGCTCCACACCGGATCACTGCCCACACCGGCCTGCCCTTCGGGTTCGGCGGCGCTGGCCAGCTGATGGCGGAGGGGCCGCCAGCCCAGCTGGCGGGCCAGGGCGGCCGACTCGGCATCCCGCCAGCTGCAGCCCTGCACCATCCGCAGCAGGGCCGCCACCAGCAGGCGGCTGCGGCGCCGGCGCAGGGGCCCCAGCCCCTGGGCCCAGAGCAGAACGTGGCGGCCCCGCAGGCGGGCGGCGCCGACCAGGGCCGCGTAGTAGAGGAGGCTGGCGAAGCTGGTGGCGTCCTGCAGCAGGCTGCCGCCGCCGAACACCAGGGCGTCGCAGTGGTTCAGGGCCGCCAGCACCGCGCCCGGCCGGCGGCGGTCCACCGTGGCCACTGCGTGGCGCTGGCGCACCTCGGTCTCGTCACGGGCCGTGACGGTGGCCCGGCAGTGGGCCGGCACCTGGGCCAGCAGCACCTCCAGCAGCGCGTCGTCGCCGAGGTTGTGCTCGCCGTAGTAGCCCACCAGCAGGGGCCGGCTGGGCACCGGACCGGGCACCAGGGCGCTCAAGCGGAGGCCTGGACCGCGGCCAGCGCCTCGTGCAGCCGTTCCAGCCGGCGGCCGTTGACGCCCAGATCCGAATCCCCCAGACGCGACACCGAGCGGGCCTGCAGCAGGCCGTGGTCTGGATCGGCCAGCAGCTCCAGGTCATCCACAAAGCCGAAGATCCTGCTGGTGGCGGTGGCGTGCAGATAGGGCCCGCGGCGCTCCTGCAGGCTGATCCCGGGCGTGTCCTCAAGCAGCAGCGCCAGCTGCTCGAGGGCCGCGGCCGGATCGGCGCTGGGCCAGTCGGCCCGGGCGCAGTGGTCGGGGGCGGGACACTCCGACAGGCGCCCAGCCCGCACCCCCAGCTCCTCAGGCACGGGACCCTCCAGCTGCAGCAGGGAGGCCTGGGCCGGCTGCGGTGCCGCCAGGGCCAGCAGCATCAGACCAAGGAGAAGCAGCAACGCCAGGCCGCGGAACGGGGCCGCTGCCGCTGAGCTGGATGTGGGCATGGAGTCGGAGACGGAGGGCATGAGCACACAACCGCGGCAGGGGGTTCGGTCATTGCCAGGGTTGGGACATCCTGGCCGGGGAGGGGGAGGGCGCCGGCGAACGCCGGGGGCGCTGGGGGGGCGATTCCGCCATCCAGGCCAGAGCGGCCGAGATGGCCAGCAGGGCCGCCAGCCAGGGCCAGGGGCTGCGGCGGCCGAAACCGCTGGGACCGCTGGGACCTCGGGAGCCCCGTGGGCCGGAGCTGCGGGCGCGGCGGGCGGCACCCGGCCCCAGGGGTTTGCCGCAGCGACCGCACACAAGCCGGCCAGCCAGACTCCGATCGGATTTCACCGACCAGCTGCCGCAGTGGGGACAGGCCATCGCAGCCAGCCGTCAGCTGCCCCCCATTCCAGCGCGCCAGAGCCGCGTCGCGGGGCTGGACCATGACAGCCCCCAACTGGTTCGTGGCGCTGATGGTGCCGCCACGGGCCCGCTGGCATGATCGGCGCACGCCGCTGCCCGCAGGCGTGCGTGCCGTCCACCCGGCCGACCTGCACCTCACCCTGGCGTTCCTGGGTGGCTGCGACGCCGGAGTGGCCGCAGGGGCGTGGCGGGCTCTGGCGGGGCTCACGGCATCGCCGCCGTTCGTGCGGGCCGGCGCCTGGAGGGCCATGGGGTCACCACAGGCCCCCTCGGCCTATGCCCTGACCCTGGCGGAGGGCCACGACGAAGCCGTTCGTCTGATCCGCGACTGGGGCGGTCGGGCAAGGGCAGCGGCCGGGCTGGCACCGGAGCGTCGCGCCCCGCTCCCCCACGTGACCCTGGCGCGCAGCAGCAGGCGTGAGGCGGGTGGATGCCGGCTGGCGATGGCCCGCTGGATGGCACTGGAGCCCGTTCCCAGCGGCCATTGCCGGCTCAGCGACGTGGGCCTTTACACCTGGAACCGGAAGCGGGGGGAACCCGGCGCCCCACTGTTCGAGCTGGTGGCGCGGCGCCCGCTGGCAGGCGACGGCCCTCAGCTCGAGGCAGAGGTGTAGAAGCGCAGCGCGAACTCCCAGAAGGCCCGACTGATGGCCAGCGCCATCCCGGCCACCAGCAGGCTGGTGATGGCACCGGCCAGGCTCAGCCGGCCCAGCAGCGCCTCGGCCGGCACCGTGGTGAGAAAGGCCACCGGCAGCACCAGGGTGAACAGGGTGCGCAGGCCGGAGGGATAGGCGCTCACCGGGTAGCGGCCGGCGGTGAGGGCCGCCCGCAGCACCTCGGTGGCGTTCCAGGTCTTCACGAACCAGATCGAGGTGGCCGCCAGCACGAACCAGAGGGCATAGAGGGTGACGGCGGCCGCCAGCAGCAGCAGGGCCGCCAGGCCCACAGCACCAGGGTCCAACACCCCGAGCTCGCGGCGGCCGGCCCAGAGCATCAGCGCCACCCCCACCACCAGCTCCGGCAGGCCGGCGGGGCTGAGGGTGCGCAGCGACAGCCAGAACTGGCTGTCGATCGGCTTGAGCAGCACGAAATCCAGGGTGCCCTCCTGCACGTGGTTGACGATGCGACTGAGGTTGGGCCGCAGCAGGGTGCTGGTGAGGCCGTCGAGGCAGGTGTAGGCGCCCAGCACCACCAGCACGCTGTTCCAGCTCCAGCCACCCAGCGCCACCCCCTGGCGGTAGAAGAGCCAGAGCACCAGCAGGCTGCCGGCGAGGTTACCGGCCATCGCCAGCAGCTCGATCAGGGCGTTGAGCTGGTATTCCAGCTGGGTGGCCAGGGCCGTGCCCCAGAAGCGCCGCAGGGTGATGAGATAGCGCAGCCCAGGAGGCACGGGCGATCCCATCAGGCCCCCATCGCCGAGTAGCGCCGCACCCCGGTCCGCCAGAACAGCATCAGCAGGGGCAGCAGAAGAGCGATCCACAGGGCCATGGCGGCGAAGCCGGCGGCCAGTCCGAAGGGCTGGCCCTCGCCCATGGGGTTCCCCGCCAGCACCTGGGCGGGAAAGCCGATCAGGTAGGGGAAGGGGGTGTGCAGGGCCATCCGGCGCAGCTCCGGCGGGAAGGCCTGCAGGGGCGCCACCAGGCCGGAGAGAAACACCGTGGGCACGTACAGCAGGCGCTCCAGGGCGCTGGCCCGCTCGCTCCAGAAGCAGAGGGTGGCGATCAGGCTCTGCAGGAGGAAGTTGATCGCGAAGGCCAGGCCCACCGCCAGCACCCCCAGCAGCACCCGGGCCGGCGAGGGCCAGGCGAACGACTGGGGCTGAAGCACAAAGAACAGCGAGGCGATCACCAGCACGAAGGGCAGGCGCGTGGCCTGCTCGGCCTGGTGGGCGGCCACGTAGCGCCAGAGGGGATGCAGCGGCTGCAGCAGGTAGGGCGACAGGCGGCCCTGCAGGGCGTCCTCCTCGAACTGCCACACCACCCACACGACGCTGAACTGGCGCACCACGAACACGCACAGGAAGTAGCGCCCCAGTTCGGCGGGGCTCAGACCCAGCTCCAGCCCGGTGCCGGTGCCGGCGGCGCTCCAGAGCCCGAGCATGATGAACGGCAGCACCCCCGAGAGGGCCCAGAGGGCGATCTCGGCCCGGTATTCGGCCATGTAGGCGAACTGCACCAGCCACAGGGTGCGCGCCAGCCGCCATCTCATGGCTCCAGCGTCCCCTGGCGGAACAGGCGGCCGATCAGCTCCTCGATCGGCGGATCGCTCACCTCCAGGTCGAGCACCGGCAGCTGCGTCAGCAGGCGGCTCACGGTGGCGGTGAGGCGCTCGCGGGGAATCAGCAACCGCACCGCAGAGCCCTCCAGGCTCTCGATCTCCCCGTAGGCCGCCAGCTGCTCGGCAGGCAGGGGCGTGGCCAGTTCCAGGCGCACCTGGCGCCAGGGGGCGAGCCGTTCACTCAGCTCGGCCAGCCCACCGTCGTGGAACAGGGCACCCTGATGGATCAGCAGCACCCGCGGGCAGAGGGCGGTGATGTCGGCCATGTAATGGCTGGTGAGCAGCACCGTGGCGCCGGTGCGACGGTTGTAGTCGGCCAGGAACTGGCGCACCCGCACCTGGGCGTTCACATCCAGCCCCAGTGTGGGCTCATCGAGGAACAGCACCTGGGGACGGTGCAGCAGCGCCGCCAGCAGTTCCGCCTTCATCCGCTGCCCCAGGGAGAGCTTGCGCACCGGCCGGGTGAGCTCCTCGCCCAGTTCCAGCATCTCGGCCAGCTCCCCCACCCGCCGGCGGGCCTCCAGGTCGTCGATGCCGTACACGGCGGCATTGACGCGCAGGGAATCCAGCGGAGGCAGATCCCAGATCAGCTGCTGCTTCTGACCCATCACCAGGGTGATGGCCTCGAGGAACGGGCGCTGGCGCCGGAAGGGGCGGTGGCCCGCCACCACCACCTCACCATCGCTGGGGTGGATCAGGCCGCTGAGCAGCTTGAGGGTGGTGGTCTTGCCGGCGCCGTTGGGTCCGAGGAAGCCCACCACCTCCCCGGCCTCGATGCTGAAGCTCACGTCGCGCACGGCCTCCACGCAGCGCCAGCGGCGGCGCACCAGATGGCGCAGCGTGCCCATCAGGCCGGGCTGCTTGTCGGCCACGCGGAAGGTCTTGCGCAGACCCCGGGCCATCACGATCGCCATCGCCGCACCCTATCCATAGAGTTGACGGCCCGGATGCGCCCGATGCACGCCCTGTCACTGCCCACCTGGTGGATTCACATCACCTCGGTGCTGGAGTGGCTGGTGGCGATGGCCGCGGTGCAGCGCCTGGCGGGTGTGCGAGGGGAAGGGGCCTGGCGCTGGCTGGCCCTGGCGATGCTGCCGGCCCTGGTGAGCGCCATGTGCGCCTGCACCTGGCACCTGTTCGACAACGCCACCGAGCTGCGGGGCCTGGTGGTGCTGCAGGCGGGCCTCACCACCGCGGGCAATGGCGCCCTGGCCCTGGCCGCCTGGCACATCCTGCGCCGTCAGCGGGCCGCCGCCGGCGCCGGCCAGGAGTCGGTGAACGGGACGGCGACCGCCGGGGCGAACGGGGCGGCTGAGGTGGGCGGTGGCTGAAGGCGACCTGGGCCTGGGGCTGCTGAGCTGGTTGGGGGGCATCGATCCGGCACCCTTCTTCGTGCTCTCCCTGCTCCCCTACCTGGCCTTTCTGTGGCTGGCGGGGAAGATCGAGGGCTTTCCCCTGCTCGCCCGACGTGGCTTCCAGCTCACCCTGCTGTTCGTGGCCGTCACCATCGCCGCCTCGATCCTGGCCCTGCAGACCAGCGGCCGGCAGCTCGCCGACGTGGACGTGCTGCACGGCGGGGCCGAGTCCTTTCTCACCCTGGCCAACCTGCTGGTGGCCATCGGCTTCAGCCGCGCCCTGCTCGAGCAGCGGCGGCAGTGAACAACTCTTACGGCGAGCGATCCAGCGGCCGTCACTGCCGGGAAGATGGGGCACCGGCTTCTGCTTCATGCTCGCCCCACTCCTGGTTCAGCCCCTGGCCATGGCCCCCGCCACCCTCACCTGGTCGCCCAAGGTGGCGCTGGTGATGATCGTGTGCAACGTGATCGCCATCGCCATCGGCAAGGCCACGATCAAGCAGCCCAACGTGGGCCTGCAGCTGCCCAATTCGGCCCTGTTCGGCGGCCTCAGCCACGGGGCCATGCTCGGCACTCTGAGTCTGGGCCACATCCTCGGGATGGGCGCCATTCTCGGCCTGGCCTCCCGCGGGGTGGTCTGAACCGGTCAGCGCCAACGGCTCAATCGCCGTCCAGGGCGGCGGCCATTCGAGACAGCACCGCCGGACCTTTCGGTTCGGCGGTTTTTCATGGGCGATCAGACCACCACAACAGACTGGGGGCTGGCTGACGGGCGCAGCGCCTCGGCGAAATGGGCGCTGATGCGCCCGGCCATCTGGGGCGGCGTGAGGCCGAGGGCCTGTTTGCTCTGGGATGGACTGGCGTGGTCCACGAGCTGGTCGGGGATGCCGATGCGCAGCACCGGCACCAGCACACCGTGGTCGTTGAGGCTCTCCACCACGGCGGCGCCGAAACCACCGGGAAGGGCGCCTTCCTCCATGGTCACCACCCTGCCGATGCGACGGGCCATGGGCAGGATCAGCGCCTCATCGAGGGGGCGCAGGAAGCGGGCGTTGATCACGGCGGCCCGCATCCCCTGTTCCTGCAGCAGGCCGGCAGTGGCCAGGGCCGGATGCACCATGGCCCCATAGGCCACGATCAGCAGGTCATCGCCGTCGGTGAGCAGTTCGCCGCGGCCGATCTGCAGCGGTTCGAAGCCCTCCTCGGCCAGGGGTACGCCCTCGCCCTCACCGCGGGGGATGCGCAGGGCACAGGGACCGTCGTGCTCAATGGACGTCACCAGCATGCGCTGCAGTTCGGCCTCATCCTTGGGCGCCATCACCGTGAAGTTGGGAACCGCCCGCAGATAGCTGATGTCGTACTGGCCCTGGTGGGTAGGACCGTCGGCACCGACGATGCCGGCCCGGTCCATCACGAAGGTGACGGGCAGCTTCTGGATCCCCACGTCGTGGATCAGCTGGTCGTAGGCGCGCTGCAGGAAGGTGCTGTAGATCGCCACCACCGGCTTGAGCCCTTCACAGGCCATGCCGGCGGCCATGGTCACGGCGTGCTGCTCGGCGATGCCCACGTCGAAATACTGATCCGGCAGGGTCTTCTCCAGCAGGTCGAGACCGGTGCCGGTGGCCATGGCGGCGGTGATGCCCACCACGGCGGGGTCCTGGTCGCAGATCTTCACCAGCGTCTGGCCGAACACCTTGCTGTAGCTGGGGGGCTTGGGCTTGCTGGAGGGGTGGGCCTTGCCGGTGGTGAGGTCGAAGGCGCCCTGGGCGTGATAGGCCACCTGGTCGGCCTCGGCATAGGGGTAGCCCTTGCCCTTGGTGGTGGCCACGTGCACGAGCACCGGGCCGTCGTGGGCGTGGGCCTGCTCGAACACCTTCACCATGCCGGCGATGTCATGGCCGTCCACCGGGCCCATGTAGGTGAACCCGAGCTCCTCGAACACGGCCCCGAGCTTGGGCACCGACAGACGCTTGAGGCTCTCCTTGAGGTTCTTGAGCTCCGGCGGCAGCTCGCCATGCATGAACGGCAGATGCTTGATCGCCTCTTCGGCGTTGTCCTGGAGGAACTGCAGCGGCGGGCTGTGCCGCATGCGGTTGAGGTGGGTGGAGAGGGC
>JAWOBH010000217.1:0-5553 GCA_046498125.1 Prochlorococcaceae cyanobacterium
ATCCGCCAGCTGGGTGAGGAGCGCAGCGTGGACGCCGCCGTGCTTCGTGGTGCCCTGGCCGGCTACCTGATGCTGGGCCTCTCCGGCGGCTTTCTGAGCGCGGCCGTGGAGACCGTGGCGCCAGGCAGTTTCAGCGGCGGCGACCTCACCCAGGCCGGGCCCGACGGCCTGGAGCCGGTGTGGAAGCTCGATTTCGTGGAGGTGAACTACTTCGGCTTCGTCTCCCTCACCACCACCGGCTATGGCGACATCCTGCCGGTCACGCCGGCGGCGCAGATGGTGAGCATTGCCCTGGCGGTTGCCGGAAACAGCTACCTGGCCATCGTGCTGGGGCTGCTGATCGGGCGGTTCAGGGTGGGTGACAGCCATGACGACGAGAGCGGTGGCAGCAAGGGAGGCGACTGACGCCGGCGGGCCCAGGCCCGCCGCTGCGGCTGGCTGTGATCAAGGGGTGATCTGTCGTTGACCGGGCATAGGTGTACGCACAGAGTCAAGCCGAAGCTCAGCTGCTCAATGCCGCCAGTGCCACCTGCGAGGTGGCCTTCGGCGACGGCTGGTCAACTGCAACATCCCTCTGTGCGAAGCACGAGTTGATGCTGCTGAATCAGAGCCAAGGGGGATGGGATGTCCGCATCACTGCTGCCAGGCCTGAGACGCCTGCTTGCCTACCAACCCTCCTGGCTCCGGGGGGATGTGCTGGCGGGGGTCACCGTGGCCGCCTACCTGGTGCCGCAGTGCATGGCCTACGGGGAGCTGGCCGGAGTGGCGCCGGTGGCCGGTCTGTGGGCAATCCTGCCGCCGATGCTGCTCTACACCCTGATCGGCTCCTCGCCGCAGCTGTCGGTGGGTCCCGAATCCACCACGGCGGTGATGACGGCGGCGGCAATCGCCCCCATCGCCGGAGGTGATTCCCTGGCCTACGCCAGCCTCGCCAGTGGCCTGGCCCTGCTGGTGGGGATCGTCTGTTGTCTGGGCGGCTGGGCCCGGCTGGGCTTCCTCGCCGACCTGCTCTCCAAACCGATCCTGGTGGGGTACATGGCCGGTGTGGCCGTGATCATGATCAGCGGCCAGATCGGCAAGATCAGCGGCCTCGAGCTGGAGGCCGAGTCGCTGGGGGCTGAGCTGCTGGAGCTGGCCCGGCGCAGTGGCGAGATCCATCTGCCCACCCTGCTGGTGGCGCTGGGGGTGCTGGCCTTCCTGCTGCTGATCCAGCGCCGGTTCCCCACCGCCCCCGGGCCACTGCTGGCCGCATTGCTGGCCGTGGCGGCCGTGGCGCTGCTGGATCTCGATCAGGCCGGCGTCGCCGTGATCGGCGAGATTCCGGCTGGATTGCCCAGCTTCGCCCTGCCGCACGGCATGGCTCCCGGCCAGCTCAGATACCTGCTCTCCACGGCCGTGGGCATTGCCCTGGTGGGCTACTCCGACAACGTGCTCACCGCCCGCGCCTTCGCCGCCCGCGGTGGCTACCGCATCGACGCCAACCAGGAGCTGCTGGCGCTGGGGGCCGTGAATCTGGGCAATGGACTGATGCAGGGCTTTCCGGTGAGCAGCAGCGGCAGCCGCACCGCCATCGGCGAGTCGCTCGGCAGCCGCTCACAGCTCTTCTCCCTGGTGGCCTTCGTGATGGTGCTGCTGGTGCTGCTGTTCCTGCGCCCGCTGCTGGCCCTGTTTCCGAAGGCGGCCCTGGGGGCCATCGTGATCTACGCCGCCCTGCGCCTGATCGACATCCCGGAGTTCCAGCGGATGCGGCGGTTCAAGCTCAGCGAGTTCCGGCTGGCGCTGATCACCGTCGCCGGCGTGCTGCTCACCGACATCCTCGTGGGCGTGGCCCTGGCGGTGGCCCTGTCGGTGATCGATCTGTTCGCCCGCCTGGCAAGGCCCCATGACGCCGTGCTGGGCGATGTGCCCAATCTGGAGGGCCTGCACGACGTGAGCGACTGGGAGGGCGCCACCACCGTTCCCGGCCTGGTGCTCTACCGCTACGACGCTCCCCTCTGCTTCGCCAACGCCGAGGACTTCCGCCGTCGCGCCCTCGCGGTGATTGCGGCCGAGCCATCACCGGTGCGCCGGTTCGTGCTCAATGCCGAGGCGATCGTGGAGATCGACATCAGCGCCGCCGATGTGCTGCAGGAGTTCCACGACGAACTCAACGCCCAGGGCATCGTCTTCGCCATGGCCAGGGTGAAGCAGGATCTCTATCAGCAACTCACCAGGGCCGGCCTGGTGGAGCGGCTCGGCGCCCAGCGCATCTACCCCACCCTGCACGCCGCCATCGCCGCTTTCCAGACGGAGTGACCCGAGGCTGGTGTGCACCTCAGGCGGACAACACCTCGATCAGCCGGGCCATCAGCGCGGGGCAGAGGGTCCGCCGGCGTCAGACCCTGCACATCAAGTGGATAGAGCACACTTAATCCTGCAGCCCCCCCTGCCAGTCGATCCAGCATGGACATCAACCGCCCGAATGCCCAGCCACCCACCCAAGAAGAGCTGAACGACCTGGCCAAACTCAGAGCCACCCTGGAGCGGGCCATTGCCGACGGCGTGCTGACCCGGGGTGAGGTGGAGTTCTACAAGGCCCAGGCCTGGGCGGATGGAAAGATCACCCCGCAGGAGCTGAGCGTCTACCAGGAGCCGGTGGTGGCAAAGATCACCACAGGTGAGCTCCGCTGGGAGCGGCGCGGATGGGCAGCGCCTACCCGCGCTGCTCCTGCCAGCGCAGCTCCCAGCCCTTGACGATCCGGTAGACCACCGGCACCACGAACAGGCTGAGCACCGTGGCCATCAGCAGCCCGGAGAACACCACGGTGCCGATGCTGCGGCGGCTCACCGCCCCCACCCCTTCGGCGAACACCAGCGGCAAGAAGCCCGCCAGCGAGGAGATCGCCGTGAGCAGGATCGGCCGCAGACGGGCCACGGCGGCGCCGTGGATCGCCGGCTCCAGCGCCATCCCGGCCGCCAGGCGCTGGTTGGCGAACTCCACGATCAGGATGCCGTTCTTGGCGGCCAGGCTGATCAGCACCAGCAGGCCCATGCGGCCGTACACATCCAGCGGCAGATCGCGCAGCGCCAGCCCGGCGATGCCCCCCAGCAACCCCAGCGGCACGGTGACCACGATGATCATCGGGTCGAGGAAGTTCTCGTAGAGGGCGGCCAGCACCAGCACCATCACCACCACCGCCAGCAGGAACACCCGCTCATTGGCGCCCCCGGCCCGGGCCTCCTCCCGGGCCAGGCCCGACCATTCCAGGTCCGTGAGCTGGCTGCCGAGCTCGCGGCGCACCTGCTGCAGCCGGGCCATCGCCTGGCCGGTGCTCACCCCCGCCCGGGGCTGGGCGCGCACCGCGATCGAGCGCACCAGGCGGGTGCGGGTGATCGTGGTGGGGCCGGTGTCCTGGCGCACGCGCACCAGCTGGGAAAGGGGGATCAGCCGGCCCTCGCGGTTGCGCACCCGCAGGGCCAGCACATCCGCCGGATCGCGGCGGCTGGCGCCCTCGAGCTGCACGATCACCCGGCGGATGCGGTCGCCTTCAAAGCTGTCATTCACATACTCACTGCCGAAGCTGGCCCCCAGCACGTCCACCACATCCTCGAGAGCAACCCCCAGGGAGGCCAGCTGCAGACGGTCGGGCTCCAGCTGCAGCAGCGGGGCGTCGGCGCTGAAGCGGGTGGTCACCCGCTCGAAGTCGCCGCTGGCCTGGGCGGCGGCGATGAAGGTCTGCACCTGCTCCTGAAACGCGCTGAGGCTGAGGCGGCCGCCACTGATGTCGAGCAGGTCGAACTCGATCCCGCCCTCGCTGCCGAAGCCGCGCACGCTGGGGGCCTCGATCACCACCACCTGGGCATCGTCGATGGCACTGGCCAGCTCCCGGTTCAGGCGAGCGGCAATGGCGGCGGGCGTTTGTTCGCCCGGTGGCCGTTCGTCGATCGGCAGCAGCCGCAGGAAGAAGATGCCGCGGCTGGAGGCGCTGTCACCAAAGGAGCGGCCGGCATAGAAGTTGCCGGTGATGATCGCCGGCTCCTGGCCCACCAGCTCCCGCACCCGCTCCATCACCGCCTGGGTGCGGGCCAGGGCCATGCCGTCGGGCAGCACCACCACGCCGCGCAGCTGGCTGCCGTCCTCCTGGGGAATGAAGGCCTTGGGGCGCTGCTGGTAGGCCCAGGCCGTGAGCAGCAGACCGGCCAGCAGCACCGCCACCACCCGCCGGCGCCAGGCCAGGGCCCGGGTGAGCCAGCGGTCGTAGGGCCCCTCCAGGGCCTCCAGGGCGCGGCGGGGGGGATCGATCAGGCGCAGCAGCCAGCGGGGCTCGCGCTGGTCGGCGTTCAGCAGCCGGCTGGCGGCCACCGGCGTGAAGGTGAGGGCATTGAAGGTGGAGAACACGATCGTGGCCCCGATCGTCAGGCCGATCGGGGCGTAGAGCCGCCCCGTGCTGCCCTGCAGTGTGAGCACCGGCAGAAACACGGCGATCAGCACCAGGGAGGTGGCGATCACGGCGCCGCCCAGCTCCGCCATCGCCTCCCGCGCCGCCGCCAGGGGCGGGTGGCCCCGCTCCAGCCGCCGGCCGATGTCCTCACTCACCACGATGGCGTCGTCCACCACCAGGCCGGTGGCCAGCACCATGCCGAACAGGGTGAGGGTGTTGATCGAGCCGCCGCTGAGGCGCAGCACCGTGAGCGAACCCACCAGCGCCACCGGCACCGCCAGGGCGGAGATCAGGGCCAACCGGCTGTTGCCCAGCCCCAGCAGCAGGGCGAAGAACACCAGCAGCACGGCATCGCGCAGGCCCGCGAGGGTGCGGTCGATGCCCTGGCGCACGGTTTCGGCCTCGTCGATGATCACCTGCAGGTCCACCCCTGGTGGGATCTGGTTGCCGAGCTCATCGAGGGCCTCGCTGATGCCCCGGCTCACCTCCAGGGCGTTGCTGCCATCGCGCTGGAAGATGCCCATGGCCACGGTGGAGCGGCCGTCGAAGTTGGTGGCGATCGAGCCGTAGTCCTCGCTCCCGAGGGTCACCCGGCCCACATCGGCCAGCCGGATCACGCCGCCGCCCGGCCCGCGGGCCACCACCAGGTCCTCGAACTCGGCCGCCGTGCGCAGCCGCCCCTCCATCCGCAGCGGCAGGGTGAGCATCTGGTCGGCGGGAGCCGGGGCCTCACCCACCTGGCCGAGGGCGGCCAGCACGTTCTGCTCCTGCAGCGCCCTGCTCACATCGGCGATCGTGAGGTTCGCCAGGTTGAGGCGCTGGGGATCGAGCCAGAGCCGGAAGGCCAGGGTGCTGCCGCCGAACAGCCGTGCCTCCCCCACCCCGTTCACCCGCTGCAGGCGGTCGATCACCACCTGCTCCACCCAGCCGCTGAGGAACACGTCGTCGTAGCGATCGCGCTCGGCGCTGAAGCTCAGCACCATCAGCAGGTCATCGGAGCTGCGCCGCACCCGCACGCCGAAGCGCGACACCGGCCCCGGCAGTCGCGGCTGCACCACCGAGAGCTCGTTCTGGGTGTTGGTCTGGTTGGTCTCGGGATTGCCCCCCTCGAAGCTGTGGGTGATGCTGCTGC
>JAWOBH010000226.1:0-3078 GCA_046498125.1 Prochlorococcaceae cyanobacterium
TTGGTGACATTGTCCATGTCATCGGATGCGGTGACGAGATCGGTCTGCAGCCGGATGTACTTGTCGCCCAGCAGGGTTTTCATCTGGTAGTCGGCCGCATCGGCCACGCCATCGAACATGCAGCTCAGCAGCGGCAGCGCCCACCCCAGCCGCCCCCAGTCCCTGGCGTCCTCGTAGTCGATCCGTCGCACCAGTTCGCCGGTGCCGAGTGACACCACCATGATGTCGTCATCAGGAAACAGCCGGCGTGCCTCGGCGTAGGCCGACACCACCGGGCTGTTGATGAACACGCCGCCATCCACCAGGGCCCGCATGGCTCCATCCACGGTGACCAGTGCGGGCTCGAAGAACGTGGGCGCGGCCGAGGTGGCCCGTGCGGCCTGCCGGATCAGCACGGAACTGTGTTCGGGCTTCCAGCTCTTGAAGAACAGGGGCTCGCGGTGCTCGATGTCGTAGCTGGTGATCAGGGTTCGGGTGAGACAGGAGCCGAGCGGTTCATCGGCGAAGTACTCCTCGAGCACGCCCTCCAGGCCCGTGTGGGAATAGAGCTCGTCGCCGAAGCCGCCGATGGACGACACGCCCTTCCACAGGGAACGGGGAAAGATCTCCCTGCCGCGCTTCTGGTAGATCCCGGCCAGGTCCTTGGCGGAATAGCGGGGGCTGCCGCTGCCGTCATCCCTGCTGAAGCCCAGCGCCAGGATGCCGCCGGTGGAGGTGCCGGCGATCAGATCGAAGCACTGGGCCACGGGCTTGCCGGTTTTGGTTTCGATCTCGGCCAGCACCAGGCTGGGGATCAGGCCGCGAATGCCGCCGCCATCGATGCTGAGGATGCGCTTCACGGCACAGCGTTCAAGGCATCCTTCACGCTGGCGAGGCGTGCGCGCCCTGCCCAGCGGCCGTCACACCCGTCAACACCCATCGCCGCCGTCGCCGCCGCCCTCTTGATCTCTTCCGGTTGAATGGACGCACCCCAGAGGGGGAATCGGCTCCATCGTGTCGCGATGGCCACCACCGTCTGATCTGCAAGGCCCGATCCCATGCCTGACGCTTCCACGCCTGCCGCCGGCGACGAGGCCACCTGGTTCAAGGTGCTCCTGGCGGTGCGCTGGCCCGTGGCCGTGGTGGCCTCCGCCGGCGTGCTCGGTGGGGTGCTGCTGCATGTGCTCAGCCGCCCGATTCCGATCCGGCTGGCCATGCCGCTGGACCAGCCCCTGGCGGTGACAGCCCAGGTGGCTGAGCTGGCCAAGCCGATCAAGGTGGATCAGCTGGATTCCGAGATCCAGATCGATCTGGATGAAACCATCACCGTGCGCGGCAGTGTGGCGCTCGACACCCCCCGGCCGATTCCGATCAGCGGTGAGCCGCGGGTGGTGGTGTCCGGCCCCGTGGAGGTGAAGGCCGGCTCGGCGCTGCCCGTGCAGGGTTCGGTGGATGTGACCGCCGCCGAGCCGCTGCCGGTGGAGGGAGCGGTGGATGTGACGGCCGGCCGGCCGTTGCCGGTGAAAGCGGAGGTGGACGTGGCCACGCCGGAACCGCTCCAGGTGGATGCCGAGGTGAAGCTGGACACCTACGACCAGCCGGTGAACATCGAGGTGAAAGGCGGGCTGATGGGGATTTTCTGAGCTGATGCCGACCTGGCGGTCGGGCTCAGGGGGATGGTCTGGTCTGAAACCGTCCCCACAGGTGTATCGATCACCGTGCCGGGATCACCGTGTCGGCGTCTGCCGCTCCAGCTCATCGACCAGCAGATCCTGGGCCAGCAGCAGCAGGGCCACGCCCATCAGGGCGAGGGCGGTGCCCCGCTGCTCATTGCCGCTCAGCTCGAGCATGCGGGCTGTCTGCAGATGCTCAGGCCAGCCGAGGCGCATGACGTGCCGCTGCGTTTTGGTGATTCTGATTCCCGGCGTAGGCAGCCACGCGTGTCGTTACAACACGAAACACTGACACGACCCCCTCCGGGTAGTCCTTGCTACGCCCGCTCGGTATCTGGCCGATACCGTTCCGCCATTCATCGGTCACCGGACATGGGCCAGCCCATCGAACTCAGCGTGAGCCAGCGTTTCGAGATCGAGCGCTTCAACCGTGCCATCGATGGCACCGCCGACACCGAGGCCTTGCGCAGCCTCGCCAAACAGTTGCTGCAGGCCTGGCATACCCAGAAGGCCGCCACCACCTGGGCGATGAGCCAGCAGATGGGGCCACTGCCGGTGGATGGGCTACGCCGCTGATCAGATGCTCTAGAAGGGCGCAGGAGTGATCGGCGTCACCATGGACCACCCCATCTGGATGGTGATTCCCTGGGCGATTCTCTCCGTGGCGGTGGCGTTGAAGGTCTGGCGGTTCACGCGCCTGGTGCGCCGGCACCTGCCGGGGCCACGGTCCGAGCTGGACACCGTCCGGGCGTCGCTGGAGCAGATCTGGCAGCAGGATCAGCAGCCCACCTGATGGTGGCTACCGGCTCCGTGGCGATGGGACGCGCACTCGGTAACAGAACTTCATAGAGTCTGTTTGGTCATCGAGTGGGTCCGGGACGGGCCCGCTTTTTTTTGGCCGTCGGCCCGCTCAGCGGCTGATCGCCTTCCAGACCCACCAGAGCACGATGGCGGCCAGCACCCAGGGCACCAGGGATCGGAACACCAGCAGCACCAGCAGCACCACCAGGGCGGAGACAGCGGTTCGTCTGGTGAGCGCCTTGGCCTCATCGGTCATGTAGCGCCAGCGAGGAACGATCGGCATCGGCAGGACTGTGGAGGCGGAGGGGCTAACAGGGGGATTCTGGGGGACAAGCAGCTCCTGCCAGGCTCCGAGTGCTGGCCGCTTCAGTCCAGAGCATCGATGGCCCTGGAGAGTTTCATGTCTCTTCAAAGCGGCACAACTCGATCCCGGGGGCCATGTCAGAGGTTCTGCCTGATGCTCCCCACCGCCCAGCCCTCGGAGAGGGTTTCGTCCTGCTCGATCACGGTCTGGGCGGCCTGGACCTGGAGGTCGGGGGGTTAGCCGTATTTGCGCAGGATGCGCTTCACGGACACGCGCAGTTCGGCCCGCTCGGTCTCGCGCAGGGTCCAGTCGATCGTGCAC
>JAWOBH010000229.1:0-10479 GCA_046498125.1 Prochlorococcaceae cyanobacterium
TCACGCAATCCCTGGTAGGTTGTCTTGCCGTTTTCGTATGCCCATATCTGAAACAATTTAGACATGCCGACATGGTTGTCGGCTTTTACATGTATTCCATCATCCGTGCCGATTGCTATGAGCAACGTTTCTTCGACATCCATGATAGCCGATTGTGGACATATCCCGACACACGATCGGCACAGCACACAATCATCCAGATCAACACTCGCGATACTGTTAAATATCTCTATACAGTTGTTGGCACATTGCTCAACGCACATGCCGCAGCCTACACATTTGTTTTTGCTTATATGAATCATTACCAGCTCCTCATCCCTGACAGAGCTGGGGCGGCAGCGGCTGCTGCTGAAATGAAGTGCGCACCGCCGCCTGGGCCTGGACCCGGCGGGGCAGCCCACCGTTGGAGAACCCCCTGTGCTGCGGCTGAGCGAGCTGAAGCTGCCCCTCGACCACCCCGAGGCCGACCTGGCGGCAGCGATCTGCCGTCGGCTGCGCCTGCGGCCCGAGCAGCTGCACCGTCACCGGCTGGTGAAGCGCAGCGTCGATGCCCGCAAGGCCGGAGCGATCCAGCTGGTGTACAGCCTGGATCTGGAGCTCGATCCCGCCGCCGAAGCCAGGCTGCGGCGGCGCTGCGCCAGCGACCCCCACCTGCGCCCCAGCCCCGACGAGCGCTACCGGCTGCCCCTGGAGCTGGGGCCGGGAGAGGCGCCGGGGCCCCGGCCGGTGGTGGTGGGGGCCGGCCCCTGCGGCTATTTCGCCGCCCTGATGCTGGCGCGCATGGGTCTGCGCCCCCTGCTGCTGGAGCGGGGGCAGCCGGTGAAGCAGCGCAGTGCCGACACCTTCGGCTTCTGGAAGGGGCAGCGACCGTTTGATCCGGAGTCGAACGCCCAGTTCGGTGAGGGCGGCGCCGGCACCTTCTCCGACGGCAAGCTCTACAGCCAGGTGAGCGAGGCCCGGGGGATCGTGCGCCGGGTGCTGGAGGAGCTGGTGGCGGCCGGGGCCAACCCCGAGATCCTCACCCTGCACCGGCCCCACATCGGCACCTTCAAGCTGGCCACGGTGGTGCGCGGCCTGCGCCGTGCCATCGAGAGCCTCGGCGGCGCGGTGTGGTTCGGCTGCCGGGTGAGCGGCCTGGAGCTCGATCCCGCCAGCCGCCGCGTGAGGGCCGTGCAGCTGGCCGATGGCCGCAGCCTGGCCGCAGGGGCGGTGGTGCTGGCCGTGGGCCACAGCGCCCGCGACACCTTCGCCTGGCTGCGGCAGGCGGGCGTGGCGATGGAGGCCAAGCCGTTCGCGGTGGGGCTGCGCATCGAGCACCCCCAGCAGCTGATCGATCAGGCCCGCTGGGGCGAGCAGGCGGGCCACCCGCGGCTGGGGGCGGCCGAATACAAGCTCGTGCACCACTGCCGCGCACCGGAGCTGGCCGGGCGCACGGCCTACAGCTTCTGCATGTGCCCCGGCGGCCTGGTGGTGGGGGCCACATCGGAGGCGGGGGCGGTGGTGACCAATGGCATGAGCCAGCACTCGCGCAACGAGCGCAACGCCAACAGCGGCCTGGTGGTGAACGTGGAGCTGGCCGACCTGGAGCCCTACGGGACAGGGCCCGGCGATCCCCTGGCGGGGGTGGCGTTCCAGCGCCACTGGGAGGCCAAGGCCTTCGCGGCCGGCGGCTGCAGCCTGCGGGCCCCGGCCCAGCGGCTGGACGACTTCCTGGCCGGACGGCCCAGCAGCGCCGGCCCGGCCGGCGTGGTGCCCTCCTACCAACCCGGGGTGGTGTTCACCGATCTGGGGTCCTGTCTGCCCCCCTTCGTGCTGGCGGCCCTGCGGGAGGCCCTGCCCGCCTTCGAGCGGCGGATCCCCGGCTTCTGCCGCGGCGATGCGGTGCTCACCGGTGTGGAGACGCGCACCTCCTCGCCGGTCCGGCTGCCGCGCGACGCCACCAGCCTGCAGTCGCTGAACACACCGGGACTGTTCCCCGCCGGCGAGGGAGCCGGCTACGCCGGCGGCATCCTCTCGGCGGCGATCGACGGCATCAAGGTGGCCGAGCGGGTGGCGCTGTCGGCCCTGGACGCTGGCCACACTGATGCCCCCTGATCGATGGCACCACCCCATACAGGTGCTGTGGGGCTGAGCAAGCGGCAGCTCAGGCAGGGCCGTTCAGGCCTGGGAGACGATGCCGCTCCACTGCACCGCCTTCACCTGATCCCGCCGCCAGGAGTGGAACAACTCCGCTTCGGCCACGGTGCACAGGGGACAGACGCTGATCTGCTCGTCCGCCACCCCCAGCTGCAGCAGCTGCAGGCGGGCGGCGGCACGGATGTCGAGTCGCTCTCTGGCGGGATCGGGGTCGGGGAGGATGGCGCCGGCCTGGCGCAGGGCCGCCAGAGCGACGGTGCCATGGCTGCCCGGCAGCCCGGCGGCCACCTGGGCGCTCACCGCCGGCTCCACCTGGTAGCGCTCGCCGCTCACGGCCGGCCCCAGGGCCACGCGCAGGTCGGCGCGTCGGCTGCCCGCCGCCTCCAGGGCCTCAACGGCTGCTTCCAGGATGGCACCGGCAACCCCGCGCCAGCCCGCGTGGCAGGCGGCCACGGCCCCGCGCGCCGGGTCGGCCAGCAGCACCGGCGTGCAGTCGGCGCCGCACACCCACAGACTCTGGCCGCCACCATCGCTGCAGAGACCATCGGCCTCGGGCCAGGGCGCCTGGCGGGCCGCAGAGGCCGGCAGCACGGCGTTGCCATGCACCTGCCGGGGCCGGTGCACACTCACCCCGGCACTGAGGTAGGCGGCCAGCACCTCCGGCTCCCGCCCCTGCCACTGGCGGGTGAAGAAGCCGTGCTCAAAGTCCGCCAGCAGGTCGGCCTGCAGGTAGTAGCCGCCATAGCAGCCCACCCAGGTCCAACCCGGCAGGTCGTTGAAGCCCACATCGGGGCGGTTGAAGGGAGGATCAACGGCCTCGGCCATGTCAGGCGTCGGGAAGATCGCGCAGGAGCCAGAAGCCCTCGAAGCCCTGGTCGCTCTCCCGGCCCTGCACGGCCAGGAACTGCAGGCCCCCCACCTGCTCGCGGGCCCGGGCGAAGGCGGCGCCGGCGGCCTCGGCCTCATCTGTGGCCAGGCCACCGAGCAGCCAGCGATCCTCCAGGCCGGCTTCCAGCACCAGCTTGCCGGCCTCGATCTCCAGCCGCACCGGCTCCAGCCCGGCCAGCCAGCCGGCAATGGCCAGGGCCCTGGAGGCCCCGAACAGGCGGATGCCGGGCACCGCAGCCTCGGGATCGGCCCCCTCCGGCAGGGGCACCAGCGAGGCGAAGGCCGCCTCCCAGTCGCCGGCCCCAGCCAGCACCTCCAGGGGCAGGCTGGCCCAGCTCCAGCTCTGGCCGCGGGCCGCTTCGGGCAGGGGCACAGGCACCGGCCGGATCGCGGCCGGCGGCGGTGCCAGGGGGCCAGCCAGAAAACCCTCCTCCTGGGGATACACCTTCCGTTCGCGCTCCTGCAGCCAGTTCACCAGCGCGTAGGTGCGGCGGCTGGGCACCAGCTCCAGGCCCAGGCCCTCCGCCGCACGTTGCACCATGGTGCGCATCGAAGCCCGCCAGCAGCGCAGGCGGCGGGGCATCCCCAGTCCGCTGGCCTGGGCCTCGGCGAGGGCTTCTTCGAGGGCCTCGCGCAGCCAGATCGAATTGACGCTCGCGGCGGGACAGGCCCGCAGCCAACGGAACTGGGGCCCCAGCTGGCGGCCGTCTGGCCCCACGTCGGGAGTGGAGCAGATCAGCAACTCCCAGCGTTTCTTGCCGTCGGGTTCCAGGATCGGCCGGGAATAGAAGTCGAGCTCCCAGTCGGGTGCCAGGGTCCGCTCAGACACGGGAGTTGCCATCATCCGGCCTGCTGCTCCTGCTGGCGCAGCAGCGAGCGGGCGCGGTGGGCCCGGTCAGCCGCCTCCGCCATCACCTTCTGGCGATCCACCAGCAGCTCTCCGGGCTCACCCTCCAGCAGGGCCGTGTTGAGGGCGATGCGGCCCCGGCCCGGATCGAGGCTGGTGACCAGGGCCTGGAGGTGATCCCCCTGGTCGAACACCTCGCGCAGGGAGCGCAGCTGGCCACCGGTGATGCAGCTCTGGTGCAACAGGCCGCTCGCACCCCCCAGATCCACGAACAACCCATAGGGCTTCACCGCCACCACCACACCCTCCACCAGCTGGCCCACCTCCAGCTCCGAGAAGCGGGCGGCGGTGGCCGCCCGCTTCTCGGACAGCACCAGCTTGCGGGTGTCCGGATTCACCTCCAGGAACGTGACCCCCAGGGTGCGGCCCACCAGGGCCTCGTGGTTGTCCCCCTCCACCAGCTGGGAGCGGGGCACGAATCCACGCAGTCCCTCCAGATCGCAGGTCACCCCACCGCGGTTGAAGCCATTCACCTTCACCTGCACCACCCGGCCCTCCTTCTCCATGGCGCGCACGGTCTCCCAGCTCTGGCGCAGGGCCAGGGCTCTGGCGCTCACGGTGACCATCCCGTCAGCGTTCTGCTCGCGGGTGACGAGCACCTCCACCTCCATGCCCATGGGGAAGCGCTCCTTGAGGCTGGTGATCACCCCCAGTCCGCTCTCCTTCTTGGGCATGAACCCGGGGGCCTTGCCACCGATGTCCACATACACCCCATCCCCCTCCAGGCCCACCACGGTGCCGCGCACCACCTCACCGGCACTGCCCACGAACTCCTGTTCATCGAGGGCGGCCAGAAAGGCCTCCTCGTCGAAGTCGAAGTCATCGACGCTGCGGGACACGGCAGCCGCGGCCCTGGGGGGGGCACCGGCCTGGCTGGAGCGGCGGCTCCCAGGGTCGGGGCCCAGCAGGTCGGCCATCGACAGGCCCTCGAGCGACCCCATGCCGAAGCGATCCTCGTCGGAGCCTTGGGCCGAGGAAGCGGGGGCCGGAGGCGCGGCTGGGGCCGTGGGTGCGGGTGCAGCCGCCGACCCGGAGGCGACCGTGGCACCAGGGGCGGCGTCCTGGCCCCCGGCGTTGGGCTCGTCCTTCTTGAGCATCAGCACCTGGGGGGGCCGGCGCACCGGCGGCGATGCCTGGGGACGGGCGGAACCGGGAGGCACAGGGCGCGCGGAGGACGGGGGCGGTTGCTTGCCGGATCCGGCCATCGGCACCTCGGGCTGGGGACCCCACACTGTAGAGATCGGATCCGGAACCCATGCCGTCTCAGCGCCAGCTCGCCCACCTCGCCTGGCCCCAGGTGCGGGAGGCGGCGGAACGCCCGGGCAGCACCGTGGTGTGGCCGTGGGGAGCGGTGGAGCAGCACGGCCCCCAGCTGCCGCTGGCCACCGATGGCCTGTTCGCCGAGCGCCTGCTGGACGCGGTGCTGGAGAAGCTGGAGGAGCAGCAGCCGATCTGGCGTTTGCCGCTGCAGGCGATCGGCTTCTCCCCCGAACACCTGGGCTTTCCCGGCACCCTCAGCCTGCCACCGGAGCTGCTGATCGAAACCGTGTGCAGCGTTGGCCGGCAGCTGGCCGACTGCGGCTTCCAGCGGCTGGTGCTGTTCAACGCCCACGGCGGCCAGATCGCCCTGCTGCAGGCCGCGGCGCGGCAGCTCCGCCAGCAGGTGCCCAACCTCGCCGTGCTGCCCTGCTTCCTGTGGAGCGGCATCGATGGGCTTGTCGAGCTGCTGCCGGCGGCGGAGCGCCAGGCCGGTCTCCATGCCGGTCTGGCGGAAACCAGCCTGATGCTGCATCTGGCACCCGACCTGGTGGGTCCGCAGCGTCCCTGCGACGGAGCGGTGGCGACGCCGCCGGCGGGCTGGAGCCTGGAGGGTGCCGCCCCGTGCGCCTGGCTCGCCAGCGATCTGAGCCGCAGCGGGGTGGTGGGGGATGCCAGGGGCTCGGATCCGGCCCTCGGCCGGGCTCTGGCGGAGCGCCTGGTTCGAGCCTGGAGGGATCGGTTCGAACGTCTGCTGGCCAGCGACTGGCCGCCTGGTTGTGCCATCCGCACCCCGGCACCACCTGAAATCCGATGACGCTGGTTACAGTCCGTCGAACCGATCCCACTGCTGCGTCCTCCATGGTGATGCTGTCCCCGAACACCTCCGCCGCGGCCAACCCCGTCAATCAGGACGTGGCCGGTAGCTCGGCCCCGTGCGCCCCTGAGCATGAGCAGCAGTCGGGTCTGCCCGACTTCACCACGGAGCGCTACAAGGACGCCTACAGCCGCATCAACGCGATCGTGCTCGAGGGCGAGCAGGAAGCTCACGACAACTACATCGCCCTCGGCACCCTGCTCAGCGATCAGGCCGAAGAGCTGGCCCGCCTGGCCCGTATGGAGCTGAAGCACAAGAAAGGCTTTACGGCCTGTGCCAAGAATCTGGGCGTGACGGCCGACATGGCCTTCGCCAAGGAATTCTTCGCTCCCCTGCACAACAACTTCCAGCAGGCCCTCGGGGAAGGCAAAGTCACCACCTGCCTGTTGATCCAGGCCATCCTGATCGAAGCCTTCGCCATCTCCGCGTATCACATCTATATCCCTGTTGCTGATCCCTTCGCCCGCAAAATCACCGAGGGGGTGGTGAAGGATGAATACACCCATCTCAATTATGGACAGGAGTGGCTCAAGGCCAATCTCGAGAACGTGCGCGAGGAGCTGATGCAGGCCAACCGCGATAACCTGCCCCTGGTGCGCCGCATGCTCGAGCAGGTTGCAGCCGATGCCGCCGTGCTGCACATGGAGCAGGAGGATCTGATGGCAGACTTCCTTGGCTGCTATCAGGAGACGCTGATGGACATCGGCCTCAGCAGCCGTGAGATCGCCCGCATGGCAGCCTCGGCCCTCACCGCCTGATGCACCTGTCGAGTCCAGGGAGGGGTTCGTGGGAGGATGTAGCGATCGCCACATCTGCCAACCTGCCGCATGTTCGGGCTGATCGGTCACTCCACCAGTTTCGAGGAGGCACGCCGTAAGGCCCGCACCCTGGGATTCGACGCCTTCGCCGACGGCGACCTGGACATGTGGTGCACGGCACCCCCCCAGCTGGTCGAGAGGATCACCGTCACCAGCCCCACGGGGAAGAGCATTGAGGGGGCCTACATCGACTCGGTGTTCGTGCCCGAGATGCTGCGCCGGTTCAAGACCGCCAAGCGCAAGGTAATCAAGGCCATGGAACTGGCCCAGCGCTCCGGGATTGACATCACAGCCCTTGGGGGCTTCACCTCGATCATCTTCGAGGACATGAACCTGCTGCGCGAGCAGCGGGTGAGCGCCGTGGAACTCGACTGGCAGCGCTTCACCACGGGCAACACCCACACCGCCTGGGTGATCTGCCAGCAGGTGGAGACCAACGCCCCCCGGCTGGGCATCGATCTGGGCAAGGCGCGTGTGGCCGTGGTGGGGGCCACCGGTGACATCGGCAGCGCCGTGTGCCGGTGGCTGCAGCGCCGGGGCGTGGGCGAACTGCTGCTGGTGGCCCGCCGACCCCAGCCACTGGCGGAGCTGCGGGAGAACCTGGGCGAAGGGCGTGTTCTGGCCCTCGATGAGGCCCTGGCTGAGGCCGATGTGGTGGTGTGGGTGGCCAGTCTGCCCCAGAGCCTGGAGATCGACAGCGCCAGGCTGCCCAAGCCCTGCCTGATGATCGACGGTGGCTACCCCAAAAACCTGGACAGCAAGGCCGCGGCACCGGATGTGCACGTGCTCAAGGGCGGCATCGTGGAGTTCTGGCAGGACATCGGCTGGCAGATGATGGAGCTGGCCGAGATGGCCGTGCCCCAGCGCCAGATGTTCGCCTGCTTCGCCGAGGCGATCCTGCTCGACTTCGAGCAGCTCCACACCAACTTCAGCTGGGGCCGCAACAACATCACCCTCGAGGCCATGGACCGCATCGGTGCCGCCTCCCTGCGCCACGGCTTCAAGGCGCTGGAGCTGGCGCCGGCCGACCAGCCAGCGCCGGTGCTGGCCGGCTCCTGAGGCCCCAGCCCCGGCGGCGCCAGCGCCTCCCACCCGTTCTCCCGCCTGCTGCCACGCCATGGTCCGTCGCGCCCTGCTGGACTTCGAAAAACCCCTCGTGGAACTGGAGGAGCAGATCGAGCAGATCCGTCAGCTCGCCAGGGATTCGGAAGTGGACGTGAGCCAGCAGCTGCTGCAGCTGGAGACCCTGGCCACACGGCGGCGCAAGGAGATCTTCGAAGCCCTCAGCCCCTCCCAGAAGATCCAGGTGGCGCGCCATCCCCAGCGTCCCAGCACCCTGGATTACATCCAGGTGATCTGCGATGAGTTCATCGAACTCCACGGCGATCGCTGCGGCGGCGACGACCAGGCGCTGGTGGGTGGCGTCGGCCGCATCGGTGCGCGCGGGGTGATGCTGCTCGGCCATCAGAAGGGCCGTGACACCAAGGAGAACGTGGCCCGCAATTTCGGCATGGCCTCCCCGGGGGGATACCGCAAGGCACTGCGGCTGATGGATCATGCCGAGCGCTTCCGACTGCCGATCTTCAGCTTCATCGACACCCCCGGCGCCTACGCCGGGGTGCTGGCTGAGGAGCAGGGGCAAGGTGAGGCCATCGCCCAGAACCTGCGAGAGATGTTCCGGCTGCGGGTGCCGATCGTGGCCACGGTGATCGGCGAGGGAGGGTCCGGAGGAGCCCTGGGCATCGGCGTGGCCGACCGGCTGCTGATGTTCGAGCACAGCGTGTACACCGTGGCCAGTCCGGAAGCCTGCGCCTCGATCCTCTGGCGGGATGCCGCCCAGGCCCCGATGGCGGCCGAAGCCCTGAAGATCACAGGGCCCGACCTCCTGAAACTGGGGATCGTGGATCAGGTGCTGCCCGAGCCCTCCGGCGGCAATCACTGGGCCCCCCTGGACGCCGCCGAGACGCTGAAAACCGCCCTGCTGGAGCACCTGGAGCAGCTGGATTGCTGCAGTGAGCAGGAGCTGCTGGACGGCCGCTATCAGAAATACCGCCGGATCGGCCGATTCGCGGAGGACACAACCCCAGACCCTGTCCGCACCTCTTAAGGTTCCTGTCGGGATCGGTGCCATCAGGCGCCAGTCCTTCCCTCCAGGCACCTGTCCTGCCTTCCGCCCGATTTCGTTTGCCCACCGCCCTGATCACTGGAGCCTCGCGAGGGATCGGTGCCGCCACGGCCCGATGCTTCGGAGCAGCCGGCTACCAGCTGATGCTGCTGGCCCGACCCTCCAGCGACCTCACCCAGCTGTGTGACGACCTGGCCGCTTCCGGCTGTGCTGTTCACAGCGTCGGTGTCGACCTCAGCGATGCCGAGGCCGTCAGGCCGGCGCTGCACTCCCTCCTTCAGCAGGGGGGCACGCCGGAGGTGGTGATCAACAACGCCGGCATGGCGTACACCGGAAGCCTGGCGGAGATGCCGCTCAGCCAGTGGCTCACCCTGATGCAGCTCAACCTCACCGCTGTCTTCCAGGTGTGCCAGACCCTGATCCCCCCTCTGCGGGCCCTGGGTGGCGGGCAGATCATCAACGTGAGCAGCCACGCCGCTCACAACGCCTTCCCCGACTGGGGTGCCTACTGCGTGAGCAAGGCTGCACTGTCATCCTTCAGCCGCTGTCTGGCAGTTGAGGAACGCAGCCATGGCATCCGCGTGAGCACCCTCACCCTCGGTGCGGTTAATACCCCCCTCTGGGATAGCGAAACGGTCGCCAGTTCCTTTGATCGGCATGCCATGCTTGACGCAGGGCGAGTTGCCGATGCCCTGCTCTTCCTGGCTCAACAACCCGCCACTCAGGTGGTGGAAGATCTCACCCTCATGCCCGCCGCAGGCGCGCTCTGAGTACCATCATGACGTCCACCCTTCCCTCCAGTTTCAGCTCCGCTGAAACCACACCCAACGCCGCTCCAAGGCCCGTGAGCCTGCGCATCCGCGAGCGGCTTGATGCGGCAGCTGTCCCCTATCTCGCCAACGACAACATCTCCGATCATTTGCTGGAGGGCGAGCTCGACCAGCTGGAAATCGAGGTGGCCGGCAAAGTGCGCGAGCTGCTGCGCAGCCTCGTGATCGATATCGACAACGACCACAACACCGAAGAAACGGCCGAGCGTGTTGCACGCATGTACCTCCACGAGGTATTCAAAGGTCGCTACCACGATCAGCCCAAAATAGCCAGCTTCCCCAACGTCAAGAAGCTCGATGAGATCTATACTGTTGGGCCGATTACAGTGCGTTCGGCCTGCTCCCACCACCTGGTTCCCATTCTCGGCAACTGCTGGATCGGCATCAAGCCAGGTGCTCGGGTGATCGGTCTCTCCAAATTCACCCGTGTGGCCGACTGGGTGTTCTCAAGGCCCCACATCCAGGAAGAGGCCGTGATGATCCTGGCCGACGAAATCGAGCGGCTGTGCGAGCCCCAGGGCCTGGCGATTCTGGTGAAGGCCCAGCACTACTGCATGAAGTGGCGCGGGGTGAAGGAACCCCAGACCAGCATGGTGAACTCCGTGGTTCGTGGCGACTTCCGCCGCGACCCCAGCCTCAAG
>JAWOBH010000242.1:0-5909 GCA_046498125.1 Prochlorococcaceae cyanobacterium
GTGGCCTTCAACCCCCATCGGCAGCTGCACCCGGTTGAGCTCGAAGCGGATCTTGCGGGCCTCCAGGTTGGCGGTGGTCTCCAGGAGGCGCGCGGGCTCGGGGGGCTGCAGGACGGCGCCCGCTACTGAGCGCCGCGGCGCGTTCTCCAGGCAGGCCTGCGCCATGCTGGCGCCACTGCCGCCCACCGCCCCGATGGCGCCCCTGCCGCCCCCCGAGCCCGCGCGCCTCCTGGAGACCACCGCCAACCTGGAGGCCCGCAAGATCCGCTTCGAGCTCAACCGGGTGCAGCTGCCGATGGGGGTTGAAGGCCACTTCGGCGTGATCCGCCACCCGGGGGCCTCGCTGGCCGTGCCGGTGCTCGACGACGGCCGGGTGGTGATCCTGCGCCAGTACCGCTTCGCCGTGGCCACCCGGCTGCTGGAATTTCCCGCCGGCACCCTCGATCCCGGCGAGACACCGCTGAGCACGATGCGGCGGGAGCTGCAGGAGGAAGCGGGCTATAGCGCCGAGCGCTGGGATCCGCTAGGGGTGATGTTGCCCTGCCCGGGCTACTCCGACGAGGTGATCCACCTGTTCCTGGCCCGGGAGCTCAGCGCCTTGGAGCAGCCCCCCGCCGGCGATGACGACGAGGACCTGGAGGTGCTGCTGATGGCGCCAGAGCAGCTGGACGCAGTGCTAGCGAGCGGCGATGAATACCTCGACGGCAAGAGCGTGACCGCCTGGCTGCGGGCCAAGCAGCTGCTGGGGCTCTGATGGCCCCACCCCGCTGGCTGTTCTGGCATCGCCGTGACCTGCGCCTGGCCGACAACCTGGGGCTGGCGGCAGCGGCCCGGGCCACGCCGGCGCTGACCGGGGTGTTCGTGCTCGATCCGGCGATCCTGGGGGCCCGGGCGCCGCAGGGGATCCCCGGGACCCTGCCGGCGGTGGCGCCCGCGCAGCTGTGGTTTCTGAGCGAGAGCCTCAAGGAGCTGGCCGCGGCCTGGCGGGCGGCCGGCAGCCGGCTGCTGATCCTGCGCGGCGATCCGGAGCTGGTGCTGCCCCGCGCCGCGGCGGCCCTGGGGGCGGAGGTGGTGGCCTGGAACCGCGACGTGTAGCCCTACGGGCGCGAGCGCGACCGGCGGGTGGGACGTGCGCTGCAGGCCGGGGGCCGCAAGCTGCTGGCGGGCTGGGACCAGTTGCTGGTGGAGCCCGAAGCGCTGCGCACCGGCGCCGGCGAGCCCTACCGCGTGTACGGCCCCTACTGGCGCAGCTGGCGGCGGCGGGTGGAGCAGCTGGGGGGCCTGGGCTCAGCCGCCGATGGGGGCCTCGATCCGCTGCCAGCGCCGGCCGGGCTGGTCGACGCCGATCCCGCCCGGCTGGAGGACCTGCCGCTGGTGGCCGCTGAACTCGCGCACGACTTCAGCGGCGCCGAGCTCTGCCCCTGCCGGCCGGGTGAGGCGGCGGCCCGGGAGCAACTGGCGGCCTTCTGTGGGGGCAGCGCCGGGGGCGGCCGCTCTGCTCCCCTGCTGCACTACGCGGAGGGCCGCAACCGACCAGGGGAGGCCGGCACTTCGGGCCTGAGCGCGGCGCTCAGATTCGGCACCCTCAGTCCCCGCCAGGCCTGGGTGGCGGCCCAGCAGGCCCGCGAGACGGTGGCCGCCCATGGCGGGGGGAGTGAGGCCCTGGAGTCGATCCAGGTGTGGGAGCAGGAGCTGGCCTGGCGCGAGTTCTACCAGCAAGCCCTGTTCCACTTCCCCGAGCTAGCCGACGGGCCCTACCGGCCCCAGTGGCGGGCCTTCCCCTGGGAGAACGACCCGGAGCGCTTTGCCGCCTGGCGCGACGGACTCACGGGGGTGCCGATCGTCGACGCGGCCATGCGTCAGCTCCGACAGAGTGGCTGGATGCACAACCGCTGCCGCATGATCGTGGCGTCCTTCCTGGTGAAGGATCTGATCTGCGACTGGCGCTGGGGTGAGGCCGCATTCATGGCCCACCTGGTGGATGGCGATCTGGCGGCCAACAACGGCGGCTGGCAGTGGAGCGCCAGCAGCGGCATGGACCCCAAACCCCTGCGCATCTTCAACCCGGCCACCCAGGCCGCCAAGTTCGACCCCGACGCCCGTTACATCCGCACCTGGCTGCCGGAGCTGAAGCACGTGAGCACCCGCGATCTGCTGAGCGGCGAGATCGCCCCACTGGAGCGCCGCGGCTACCCCGCGCCGCTGGTGAACCACAAAACCCAGCAGGCCCGCTTCAAGGCGCTGTATGCGGGCATCCGGGGGTGACGATCAGGCCGCCAGGGGCTCCGCGACGGGCATCAGGCAGTGCAGGGCCTCGATCACCCGCTGCTGGCGGGTCTCACCCAGCTCGGGGAAGATCGGCAGGCTGAGAACCTCGTCGCAGAGGCGCTCGGTGACCGGCAGGGAGCCGGGGCCATAGCCGAGGGGTTCGTAGGCGGGCTGGCGGTGAATCGGGATCGGGTAGTAGATGATCGTGGTCACACCGGCGTCCTGCAGCTGCTGCTTGAGCTGATCACGCGGGCTGTGGGCTGCCGCAGCAACGGAGGTGACCCGCAGCACGTACTGGTTCCAGCTGTGCCCCTGCGGGCCGGGATCGGGAAGCTGCAGGCCGGGCAGGTCGGCCAGCTGGCGCCCGTAGCGACGGGCCAGCTGGCGGCGGGCGTCCAGCCAGCGCGGCAGGTGGGGCAGTTTCACCGCCAGCACGGCGGCCTGGATCGAATCAAGGCGGCTGTTGTAGCCAAGGGCGGTGTGCAGGTAGCGGCGCGGCATGCCGTGCACGGCCAGTTCACGCACGCGCTGGGCGAGCTCGGGATCGCGGCAGGTGACGGCCCCGCCGTCGCCGGCGCCGCCCAGGTTCTTGGTGGGGAAGAAGCTGAAACAGCCGGCATCCCCCCAGCTGCCCACCGGCCGCCCCGCCCAGGTGGCGCCGGTGGCCTGGGCGCAGTCTTCAATCACCTGCAGGCCGTGGCGCGCGGCGACGGCGCACACCCGCTCCATGTCCACCGGCCGGCCGAACAGGTGCACCGGCAGCAGGGCCCTGGTGGCGGGGGTGATCGCCGCCTCGAGCTGGTCGAGGTTGATCAGGTAGCTGCTCTCCTCCACATCCACGAACACGGGTGTGGCGCCCACGGCACTGATCGCCTCAGCGGTGGCGAAGAAACTGAAGGAGGCGGTGATCACCTCGTCACCAGGGCCGATGCCCAGGCCCCGCAGGGCCAGCACCAGGGCATCGGTGCCGCTGTTGCAACCCACGGCGTGGGGCACGCCGCAGGCGGCGGCGAAGGCGGCCTCGAAGCCGGCGGTGGTGGCCCCGCCGATGTACTGACCGCTGCGCAGCACCTCCAGCACGGCCTGATCAAGGGCGTCGCCGAGCTCCTGGATCTGCTCGCCCAGGCTGAAGGGAGGCACAGTCATGGACTGAACATTAAGCGGGCCGCACGATCGGGATCAGCGGGCCCATTCCGGTTCCTCACCTGGATGCCACTTGATGTTGCAGCCGATCGCCGGGCGCTGCTCGGCGGCCACCGGCTCGGCGGCCAGCACCGCCGCGATGGCAGCACGGATGTCGCGGCCATCGAGGGGCTCGGCATTGCCGGGGCGGCTGGCGTCCAGCTGGCCCCGGTACACCAGGCGCTGCTGGCCGTCGGCGGCAGGGGCGAACAGGAAGGGATCGGGGGTGCAGGCGGCCCGGAAGGCCCGGGCCAGCTGCTGGCCCTGATCGAAGAGGTAGGGGAAGCGCCAGCCGTGGCGCTCGGCCTGGGCGCGCAGGCCCTCGGGGCCGTCCTGGGGATGGGTGACGGTGCTGTTGCTGGAGATCGCCAGCAGGGCCAGGGGCGGCTCCGGCCCACCCGCTGCGGAGGTGCTGGTGGCTGGGGCGGCCGACGGGGTGGCGAAATCGGCCTGCAGGCGGGTGATCTCCGGCTCCACATGCTTCACGAACGGGCAGTGGGCGCAGACAAACAGCACCAGCAGAGGCCGCTGGCCCAGGGTTTCGATCGCCAGGGGCTCGCCGCTCACCTGGCGGACAGAGCCGGCGGCCAGTTCGGCGCTGATCGCCGCGAACGGCAGGGCCGTTCCCAGGGGAAGCATGGTGGAGGGCGTCAGCGCCATGGGGCCATTCCGCAAGCAATGCCAGCAGCCAACTTAGGAATCACGCCCATGGCGGCGGCCCTGGCGGCGGCCCTGCTGGCCGGCGGCTGCATCCCCGCCCATCGCACCCCCAGCTGGGCCATCTACCCGCTGCAGCGGCGCAGCGCCCATGACGGTCTGGCGGTGGTGAGCCAGCCCAACGGCTACGGGCTGCACATCTGGATCGACACCGACACCAGCGAGAGCGGCGTCTGCCAGCCGCGCTGGAACCCCGACCCGGCGCGGCTGTTCAACGGCAATGGCACGGCTCCATTCAGCTCCGGCCTGGCCAGCCGGGAGGAGTTCTTCGCGGCCGTGGGCCGCGCCGATGTGCGCCGTGCCCTGCGCCAGGAGAGCGAGGCCCTCTGCCGCAGCCGCGAGCCGCGGCGCAGCTTCCGCTGGCTGGAGCCACCGCGCAACCCCGGCGAGGTGCGAGCCGACCCCCTGCCCCTGCTGCAGGAGGAGGACCTGCTCAGCGACCCGGAGGCCGTGCAGCGGCAGGAGGACCAGCTGCTGAACCCTGGCCCGACCGACTGAACCCCGCCCACACCAGCGGTTCGGCCCGGCGCCAGTAGCGCGAGAAGCGGCGCAGCTCGGCCGCCGCGAGCTCCAGATCCACGAACGGCTCCACCGGCAGCACCTGCAGCGGCAGGTGGGCGGCGATCGTCGCGGCAATGGCGGTGTAGCGCGGATCCACCGCGGCGCTGGTGACCACCCCGTCGGCGCCGTGCTCGGCCGCGAAGGCCAGCACCCCGGCGGCCCCATCGCCGCTGCGCACGCTCACCGGCAGCTCGGCCAGGCACTCCCGCAGGAAGCGCAGGCGCCCTGGCGCCAGATCGGCGTCGAACACGAACAGGGCGGGTGCGGCGGGGAGGGCCCGGAGCGCCGGGTTGGCGGGCCCCAGGGCCTCGCCGTGGATCCAGAGCACGGGCCGCCGCGGGCTGGGCGCGTTGGCAGGCAGTGATGGGGCAAACGAGGCAGCTCCGGCCGCGGAACCGGCAAGCGACAGAGCCGATCCGCTCTCCCCGGCGCCAGTGCCGGCAGCGGTGACGTGGGGAAACAAGCGCTGTTGCAGCTGCTCGTAGCTGGCCTCGAAGGGGCAGTCGCGGCCGGCCCGGGGGCAGGCGCAGCAGTAGCGGCCGGCGCTGTAGCGCTCCAGATTGTCGCGGTTGAAGATGTAGGGCTTGGCGCTGAAGCTGCTGGCCAGCCACTGCCAGCTGAGGTTGTTGCTGGCCTGGTCGCCGTCGAGCAGGTGCCGCAGAAACCAGGCGGCACCGGCCTGCCAGCGCACCCGGCGCCAGTGCACCAGATAGCTGGCCAGCCACATCCGGGCATGGTTGTGCAGCCAGCCCGTGGCGATGAGCTCACGGGCAAAGGCGTCGATGCACACCAGGCCGGTGCCAGCGGCGGCCACATCGGCGGGCAGGTCCGGGGCGTAGCTGGCCGCGTGATGGCCGGTCTTGAGGGGCTCGAGATCGCTCCAGATGCCATCACCCAGCAGCAGCCAGAGCCGCTGCCAGTAGTCGCGCCAGCCCAGCTCGTTGATCAGCTTGCCGGCGATGCGGCGGCCCTCGGCCTGGCTCTCGGGCTGGCCGTAGCCGCGGACCCGCAGCCAGCCGAACACGGCCTCGCGTACCTCCGCCAGGGTGAGCACCCCATGGCGGATGTAGGGCGAGAGGCGGGTGACGGCGCCGTCGAGGTGGTTGCGGCTACGGCCAGCCCGAGAGCCAGGCCGAGGGCCGCCGCATCGCCGGCAAGCTGATCAACGAGCTGGGCTGGCG
>JAWOBH010000261.1:0-6786 GCA_046498125.1 Prochlorococcaceae cyanobacterium
GGATATTGCTTCTCTGTTGCTGCAGGCCAAGTCCCCTGATGTGACCAACATAAGTCCGTCTTCAGCCGAATCCGCCAACGAATTGATTGCCATCGATTCGGACATCGATGCCGGCGCTGAAAGCAAGCAGGATTTAATTGCCATGAAACTTGATCTTCATTCAGGTTCAGGACAGATCGTGGAGATCAAGCTCAGTTCGTCGCAGGTGACCGCCCCAAGCGGCCCTGTCAATCGATCAGACGTCCAACACTATGATCACATGAAGCCATTCGTCACTGTTGATGCTGACAATTTGAACAGCAGCCCATGGTTTGCTCCCCTCGATCATTTTTCGCTGGAGCCTATTCTTCTCCCAAACACTGCAGATCGTGGTGTTCAGCAGCATCAATCGCCTCGGAATTCGAATCTGAATGCGTTCGTTATCGAGAGAACTCAGCGTGTTGTGGTCGATCGACCTGTGCGTAGAGCCTCAAGAGTAGCTGCTCTTGGCATTGGATTGCAACTTCTATCGTGGTAAGAATTTGACACGCTTTTTAAGTGCCCACTGTTCAAGCCATGACTCCTTGGCCACCGCGCTTCATAGACTGTCCACGACCCCAGGATTTCCTTTGTTGCGACTGGTAGGTTTGCAGAAGTTGACAACGCATGATCTCGCTGCCAGGCTGATGTTTCAACGCCGTCGATCCCAACTCCTGCGCTCCTGTGCAGCGTCAGTTGCTGGGGTCTCCCTCGGGCTCTCAGGAGTTGCCCCTGCTGTTCACGCCCAATCGGTGGTTGCCCAGGGCCGGACTGGCAGCTTCAATTCTCTGCCGGTCAATGACCTTGCCATCGGCGTCGACTCTGCAGGCGCTGTTCCCCAGGACGACGTTTACATTCTCGGCCCGGGCGATGGTCTTCAGCTCCGGTTTCTTGGCCTCAGCACGCTTGAGGATTTATCCGGTCCGATTCGGGTGAATAGCGATGGCTCTGCAACTGTGCCCCTGATCGGCAGCGTACGCCTCGCGGGTCTCACTCTCTCCCAGGCTTCTCTCTGGTTGCAGACGCTCTACAGTCAGCAACTGCTCCGCCCCGAGCTGGATTTAATTCTGGTCAATCCCCGGCCTCTTCGCATATCCTTGGTTGGCGAAGTTTCGCGGCCCGGTGTCTACACCCTGACCAACCAGGAGATCTCTCAGACCCTGGCGGAGGTGACCATCACCGGTGTGCCGACCTTGGTGGATGCCATCCAGAAGGCTGGTGGCGTTACCGGAGAAGCCGATCTGCGTCAGGTGGTGTTACGCAGGCGGCTTCCCGGCGAGCAGCTTCGCTATCGCAGGGCCATCGTTGATCTGCTCGCTCTGATCCAGGAAGGAGACCAGCTCAATAACCCCATTCTCTTCGATGGTGACATCATCCAGCTTCCCACCGCTCCAGAGCCGGTGGTGGACCCCAACGAACTGGCGGTGACCACCATCGCCCCCCAGGAAATCACCGTACAGGTTGTTGGCGAAGTCGTGCGGCCCGGTCCGGTGCAGGTGAGCCCCAACACGCCACTCGTGCAGGCTGTGCTCGCCGCCGGTGGACAGAATTTTGAGCGTGCCAGAACCAGTCGGGTTGATTTGCTGCGCGTCAACCGGAACGGCACCCTCACCCGCCAGGCCGTGCCCCTCGACTTTGGTGCTCCTCCGTCTCCCGAACTCAACCCGCCCATGCGCGATGGTGATGTGATCGTGGTGTACCGCAACAATTACGCTAGATTTGTTGATACCGTGGAGGCCATCTCGCAGCCACTTACCGGTTTTGTTACTGCCTTCACCCTTTTCCGGCTTGCGGAGGACAACTGAGTCCCTACGACCTAGATGATCATTCTTATGATCTAACTCTGCTGGCCGCCCTTGTGCGTTTTGACTGTGCAGGTAAGCGATGCCTATTCGGGAGGGCGCTTGATATACACCCATCGCTCTTTCTTTCATGGCAGGCCTAGTTCATCGTGTGCGACGTGCCGTCAATTTCTCATTCACTCGCCCTGCCTTGTCCTACGGACTAAGGGCGGGCTGCTTGCAGGCTTGATCAGCGGTGTATCGCGACAGACACTGACATTGTGATTGAGGGCTATCCGCGCTCAGCTAACAGCACAACCGCAAAGGGCTTCATCAACCGCCAGCCTGCGCCTGTACGGGTTGCCCACCACCTCCATCAGCCAGCGCAGATGTTACGGGAGGTGCAGTGGGAGATTCCTGCTGTGACTGCCTGGTGTCAACTACGTAGGCGGGTCGCGTCAATTACGTAGGCGGGTTCCCCCCTGCACCCCCCTGCCATGGCAGGGGGGTGCAGGGGGGGACAATCGGCCCTTCCCGGCTCAGCCTTTCAGAGGTGGTCAGAGGGTTTCTGATCGGTGCCAGACGTCAATCCCGTTGGCCGCTGCCCCTGCGTCTCCTACGCCTCACCGCAATGGCGGAGCGCATGAGCCGGCGGACGCCACAGTCCGCCGGCAGCGCGTAGCCCGCCATCGATGGCGGCGCCTGGGGTGGGGGGCGGTTGACGGGTAATTGACGTCCGGTCAGGACGCTGAACGCCGTGCCCGTTTGCGGCGGTAGCTCTCGCCATTGATCTGGATGATCGTGCTGTGGTCCACCAGCCGGTCCACCGCCGCCACCGTCATGGCGCTGGTGGAGAAGACGTTCTCCCACTCGCTGAACGGCTGGTTGCTCGTCACCAGCAGGGATTTCCGTTCATAGCGGTGCATCACCAGTTCAAACAGCACCGAGGTCTCGGCCTCGTCCTTGCGCACATAGCCGATGTCGTCGATCACCAGCAAGGCGTAGCGATCCAGCTTGGTGAGCGCCTTGGCCAGGGCGTAGTCGGCCTTGGCGCGCTGCAGCTCCTGCACCAGCGTCGTGCCTGAGAAGAAGCGGGCGGAGCGATCCAGAGCGATCAGGCTGCGGCAGATCCCGGCGGCCAGGTGCGTCTTTCCCACACCGCTGGGACCGAACAGCAGCAGGTTCTCAGCCCGATCCACCCAGCCGGTGTCGTGGGCGAGCTGCTCGATCTGGGGGCGCTCCAGGTCCAGGATGGCGGCCCAGTCGTAGTCGGCCAGGGTCTTGGGGACCGGCAGCTGGGCCTCATGCAACAGCCGCCGCAGCCGTGCCTGGTGGCGCTGCTGGTGTTCCTGCTCGGCCAGCACATAGAGGTAGCTCGCCGGGCTCCAGCCATCGGCCGTGGCCTGCTGCTCGGCCGCCTGCCACTGGCTGCGGAACTGCGCCAGTTTCAACTGTTTCAGGAGTGAGGGGAGGGCACTCTCCAGCGCCGGTCGGCTGGGGGGCTCCACCCAGGAGTTCGTCATAGCTGCTCAAGGTGTGTTCAGGGATCTGGAGTTGAGGCAGGGCCGCAAGGCCCCTGGGGGGCCGCAGGCCGTAGTGATCACGCAGAGCCGTGAGGCTGAGAGCACCGCTGCGCAGCGCTCGGCGCAGATACCGCTCCACGCCGGCCAGATCGGCGCTGCGGGCGGCGACATGCAGGGCATCGACCATGACCTTGGCCGCCTCCTCCGGCGGCAGAGCGGCCAGGAGTTGTCGCCAGATCCGGTGCCAGGCCTTACCGGGGAGGATGTCGGCCTGCAGCTGGGCGCGCAGCAGCGCCCGGGGTTTACGGCGCAGGCTCTCGATCACATGGCGGAAATCGATCCGCCGCAGCGGTCCTTTGTGCCCCTTGCGGGCGTGCAGCCGCTGGATCGTCTCGATGAATTGACTGCGCAGGAACAGATCCAGCCGGTCATGGCGCAGGTGCACCGTCAGCTGATGGCCGATCAGCCGGGACGGCACGCTGTAGGTGATGGAGCGCACCTCGATCGTGCTGGTGCTCCGCACCCGCACCACCAGCGGCTCGTAGTCAGCAAAGCGCTGCACCGGCAGCGGCCGCAGGTGCAGCCGCTCGATCGCCAGCTTCCCCTCCACCTCCGCGCGGTTGTTGAGGCTGGCGCTGACCTGCGCCACCAGCTGCCGGTAGTCGGCCTCGGTGGCGAAATCACGGCTGCCGCGCTGGATCAGCTGCTGCTCCAGCCGATGTTTCCAGTGCCGGTGCGGGCCCTCGATGGCACCGTTCTCGTGGGCTACCCCGCGGTTGTTACGGGTGGCGATGACGCCCAGGTGGGCACAGAGCTCGCGGTAGCGGCTGGTGTAATCCCCGGCGTAGCTGCCGTCGCGGTTGCGGAAGCAGGCGCTGAGGCTGTCGGTGCGGTGCTCCGCCGGCACCCCGCCGCAGAGGGCCAAGGCGTTCTGCAGCGCCTCACAGAGCGCCACAAAGCTCTCACTGTCAGGCGACAGCGAAAACTGGTCCGGAGGCGACACGAAAACTGGTCCACCCCGTGGAGCGAGCCAGGCAGGACGACAAGCCCAGCGCAGGGGCGCCATCTCTGGAGCCGATGGTTCTGGAGACAGCTGTGCAGACCCCTCAGGATGTGGAGGCGATGCGACGGCTATCGGCAGCAGGCTGGGGCCGGCGGCGAATCGCCAGGGAACTGGGCTGCTCGCCCGAGACGGTGCGCAAGTACCTGCGGCAGGGTGGCTGGCAGCCCTACGGGAAGCCCTGCCGCACCACGGTTCTCGATGGCCACAGGGAGTGGCTGCGGCAGCGGTTTCTGGCCCACCGCGGCAATGCCGATGTGGTGCGGCAGGAGCTGGCCAGCGAGAAGGGAATCGAGGTGAGCTTGCGCACGGTGGAGCGTGCCGTGGAGCCGTGGCGGCGGGAGCTGCGCAACGCGGCCCTGGCGACGGTGCGGTTTGAGACCCCGCCGGGCCGGCAGCTCCAGGCCGACTTTGGCCAGTGCCTGGTGAGCATCGGCGGCGAGCGGGTGCGGGTGCACCTGGCGGTTCTGACGCTGGGGTACTCGCGCCGTCTGCTGGTGCGTGCCTTCCGCAGCGAGAAGCAGGACCACTGGCTGCAGACCCTGGAGGAGGGCTTCCGCCACTGGGGCGGGGTGCCGCAGGAGGTGCTGGTGGACAACGCCCGTGCGCTGGTGAGCCAGCACGATCCGGAGCGGCAGATCCTGGTGTTCGCCCAGCGGCTGGAGGAGTTCGCCAGCTACTGGGGGTTCAAGCCGCGTGCCTGTCGCCCGTACCGGGCCAGGACCAAAGGCAAGGACGAGCGCGGGGTGGCGTACGTCAAGAGGAACGCCATCGCTGGGCGGGAGTTCAGCAGCTGGGCGGAGTTTGAGGCCCATCTGGTGCGCTGGAGCCGCGAGGTGGCCGACCTGCGGGTGCATGGCACCACCGGCGAGGCGCCGCTGGAGCGGTTTGTGCGCGCAGAAGCCCAGGCGTTGCAGCCACTGGAGGCCAAGCCGTCGTTCCTGGCGGAGCGGGAGCTGGTGCGGATCGTGCACAGCGACTGCTGCGTGGAGGTGGAGGCGAACTGGTACTCGGCGCCGCAGGCGCTGATCCGTCAGCGGGTGAGCGTGCTGGTGCGGGACCAGCAGGTGCTGATCCGCCATGGCGGCCGGATCGTGGCTGAGCACAGGCGCCAGCGGCCCGGTAGCCGCAGCCGCCAGGTGATCGACGACCATTGGGATGGCCTGGTGCCGCAGCGGCAGCAGCGCGAGGCGGTGCGATCGCTGCGGGATGGCAACGCAAGACGTGATCAGGAGCAGCGCCCAGTCCGCAGCTCAGAGCTGGCTCGTTCCCTGGCCGTCTATGCCGAGCTGATTGGGGAGGTGGCGGCATGAGCACCAACCCACGCAACCGATCCACAGCGGCGACACCACCGGTGCCGACCGAGGAGCTGGAGGCGATGCTCACCCGCCTGCGGCTGCCAGCGATCCGCGACCGCCTCGATGCGCTGCTGGAGGAGGCGGCCAGACGGGAGATGAACCTGCGTGAGGCCTTGGCCTGGCTGTGTGCAGCCGAGGTGGCCCGCAAGGATCAGCTGCGGATGGAGATGGCGTTGCGGCTGGCGCGCTTCCCCTATGTGCGGACGCTGGAGGCATTTGATTTCGAGGCCCAGCCGTCGATCGATCCGGCCCAGATCCGTGAACTGGCGACCTGCCGCTGGGTGGCCAACGGCGACACCCTGCTGCTGCTGGGGCCGCCGGGTGTGGGCAAGACCCACCTGGCGGTGGCGCTGGGCCGGGAGGCGGTGCGGCTCGGTCACAGCGTCCAGTACGTCGGTGCCATGGAGCTGATCAGCGCCCTGGCCAAGGCCCAGGCGCAGCACGCCCTGGAGGGCCGGCTGACGCAGTACGCCAAAACCCGGCTGCTGATCATCGATGAGCTGGGCTACCTGCCGCTGGAGCCGAACGCGGCGTACCTGTTCTTCCAGCTGATCTCCCGCTGCTACCAGCGCGGCAGCGTGCTGATCACCTCCAACCGGCCCGTCATGGAGTGGGGCGAGGTGTTCGGCGATCAGGTGGTCGCCACGGCGATTCTCGACCGGCTGCTGCACCACAGCCATGTGCTGACGATCCGGGGCGACAGCTACCGGCTGAGGGAGAAGCGACGCAGCGGTCTGATCCGCCCGCAGGCGGACGGTTCCTCCTCACCGGACAGCGCTGGCCTACGGCCACCACCGCCCGGTGAGGAGGCCTAAGGGGAACCCGGATCAAGCGGCACAGATGCCGCAGCCAACAACAACGACACAACACCCACCGATGAAACACCGATCCAAGGGCAGCCGTAAGGCCCCCATCAGCAAGCCATCAGGTGGACCAGTTTTCGTGTCGCCGGAGGACCAAAAGCGGATGTCGCTTGACACCAGATCCGCGGCATCCGCCACACATGCTCAGGTCACAGGACTAAATGGCTGTGCACCAAGAGTGGA
>JAWOBH010000115.1:0-4572 GCA_046498125.1 Prochlorococcaceae cyanobacterium
GCCCTCCCTCAACCTCGTCTACACCGAGGAGGAGGGCTACGTGACGGCCGACCACGCCCAGGCCCGGGGCCTGCACGTGCGCAAGCTCAGCGGCACCCAGTTCCGGCAGATGCTGCGCGGCGGCGAGGAGATTCCGGAATGGTTCGCCTTCCGCAGCGTGGTGGAGGTGCTGCGGGCGGCGGCCTGAGCCCGTCGCGAGTAACGTTCCTTTACCTTGATTCTCAGCTGAGGCGAGTGCCGTGAAGAAACGCTGGCGTAACGCGGGGCTCTATGTGCTCCTGGTGATCGTGATGATCGCGGTGGGCACTGCCTTCCTCGACCGCCCCAACCCCGCCAGTGCACCGCGCACCCTGCGCTACAGCGACTTCGTGGAGGCCGTGCAGGCCAACGAGGTGTCGCGGGTGCTGATCTCCCCCGATCGCGGCACTGCTCAGGTGGTGGAGAGCGACGGCCGCCGCGCCGTGGTGAACCTGGCCCCCGATCAGGACCTGCTCAAGCTGCTCACCGAGCACAATGTGGACATCGCCGTGCAGCCCAGCCGCGAACCGGCGGCCTGGCAGCAGGCGGTGGGCAGCCTGATCTTCCCGCTGCTTCTGCTCGGCGGCCTGTTCTTCCTGCTGCGCCGGGCCCAGGGCGGCGGCGGCAACCCGGCCATGAGCTTCGGCAAGAGCAAGGCCCGGGTGCAGATGGAACCCCAGACCCAGGTGACCTTCGGCGATGTGGCCGGCATCGAGGGCGCCAAGCTGGAGCTCACCGAGGTCGTTGACTTCCTCAAGAATCCCGATCGCTTCACTGCCGTGGGGGCCAAGATTCCCAAGGGTGTGCTGCTCGTGGGCCCGCCCGGCACCGGCAAGACCCTGCTGGCCAAGGCCGTGGCCGGCGAGGCCGGGGTGCCGTTCTTCTCCATCTCAGGCTCGGAGTTCGTGGAGATGTTTGTGGGTGTGGGTGCCAGCCGGGTGCGTGACCTGTTCGAGCAGGCCAAGAAGAACGCCCCCTGCATCGTGTTCATCGACGAGATCGACGCCGTGGGCCGCCAGCGCGGGGCCGGTCTTGGGGGAGGCAACGATGAGCGCGAGCAGACCCTCAACCAGCTGCTCACCGAGATGGACGGCTTCGAGGGCAACACCGGCATCATCATCGTGGCGGCGACCAACCGTCCCGACGTGCTGGATGCGGCCCTGATGCGGCCCGGCCGCTTCGATCGCCAGGTGGTGGTCGACCGTCCCGACTACAACGGCCGGCTGCAGATTCTGCAGGTGCACGCCCGCGGCAAGACCCTGGCCAAGGACGTGGACCTCGACAAGGTGGCACGCCGCAGTCCCGGCTTCACCGGTGCTGATCTCGCCAACCTGCTCAACGAGGCGGCGATTCTGGCGGCTCGCCGCCAGCTCAATGAGATCTCGATGGATGAGGTGAATGACGCCATCGAGCGGGTGATGGCCGGACCGGAGAAGAAGGACCGGGTGATGAGTGAGAAACGCAAGCGGCTGGTGGCCTACCACGAAGCCGGCCATGCCCTGGTGGGTGCCCTGATGCCCGACTACGACCCGGTGCAGAAGATCTCGATCATTCCTCGCGGTCAGGCCGGTGGTCTCACCTTCTTCACTCCCTCCGAGGAGCGGATGGAATCGGGCCTCTACTCCCGGGCCTACCTGCAGAACCAGATGGCCGTGGCCCTCGGTGGCCGGGTGGCTGAGGAGATCGTCTATGGCGACGATGAGGTCACCACCGGCGCCTCCAACGACCTGCAGCAGGTGGCCCGCGTGGCCCGTCAGATGGTCACCCGCTTCGGCATGAGTGACCGCCTCGGTCCGGTGGCGCTCGGTCGCAGCCAGGGCGGCATGTTCCTCGGCCGCGACATCGCCGCTGAGCGCGACTTCTCCGAGGACACCGCGGCCACCATCGACGAGGAGGTGGGCCAGCTGGTGGCCGAGGCCTACCGCCGCGCCACCGATGTCCTCACCGCCAACCGGCCTGTGCTCGATGAGCTGGCCGAGATGCTGGTGGAGAAGGAGACGGTGGATGCCGAGGATCTCCAGGAGCTGCTGATCCGGCGCGATGTGCGCGTCGCCGAGTACGTCTGAGCGATCCTGCCGAGCTTCTGATCAGCGCCCTGCACCGCCAGCCCCTGCTGGTGGTGCTTCGTGCTGAGCAGCCCTCGGCCCTGCTGCCCCAGTTGGAGCGCCTGGATCAGATCGGTCTGCGCCATGTGGAACTGGCCTGGAGTGCCCATCCCCACTGGCCGCTGCAGGCCGCCGCCCTGGTGGAGCGTTTTCCCCGCCTGAGCCTGGGGGCCGCTTCGGTGTGCAGCATGGAGGCCCTGGAGGGGGTGCTGGCCGCGGGTCTGGCCTATGCCGTCTCTCCGGTGCTGGATGCCGATCTGCTGCAGGCCGCTCGCCGCTGGAGCCTGGTCCTGGTGCCGGGGGTGTTCAGCCCCAGCGAGGTGCACAGGGCACGCCGGCTGGGCTGCCCGCTGGTCAAGCTGTTCCCGGCCGCCCAGCTGGGGCCTGGCTTCTGGCCGCGGCTGCGGGGCCCCATCGGCCACCTGCCAGCCTGCATCGCCGCCGGTGGCCTGGGGGTGGTGGACGTGGAACCATGGCTGGCCGCTGGCGTGGATGCGGTGGCTCTGGGCGGCCAGCTCAACGGCACCGACGCCTGGGCAGGGCTGACCCAGCTGGTGAGCCGCCTGGGCTGAGGGCCGCCCCGCGCGCGGAGAAGGCGCTGCTACCAGAGGCTGCACTGGCCCTGCTGGCGCAGCAGGTGATCGGCCAGCACCAGAGCCACCATCGCCTCCACCATCGGCACGGCCCGCGGCAGCACGCAGGGGTCGTGGCGGCCCTTGGCGGCCAGAGTGGTGGGCTGGCCGCTGGCGTCGATGGTCTGCTGCTCCTTGCGGATCGTGGCGGTGGGCTTGAAGGCCACCCGGATCAGGATCGGCTCGCCATTGCTGATGCCCCCCTGGATGCCGCCGGAGTTGTTGGTGGCGGTGCGCAGCCGGCCCGCCTCGCTGGGCAGGAAAGCATCGTTGTGCTCACTGCCCCGCAGCAGGGTGCCGCCAAACCCGGAGCCGATCTCAAAGCCCTTGGTGGCTGGCAGTGACATCACCGCCTTGGCCAGATCCGCCTCCAGCTTGTCGAACACCGGCATGCCCAGCCCCACCGGTGGCCGGCGCACCATGCAGGTGATCAGGCCGCCGCAGGAATCGCCCTCACGGCCGATCGCCTCGATGCGCTCGATCATCCTCCCGGCGCTGGCGGCGTCGGGGCAGCGCACGATGTTGCTCTCGATGGCCTCCAGACTCACGGCCGCCGGATCGATCTGGGCCTCGATCGTGTGGATGCGCTGCACCCAGGCCAGCACCTCGGTGCCATGGACCCTGGCCAGCAGTTGCTTGGCGATGGCCCCGGCGGCCACCCGTCCGATCGTCTCGCGGGCAGAGGCCCGGCCGCCGCCGCTGCTGGCCTGAATGCCGTATTTGGCCTGGTAGGTGGCATCGGCGTGGGAGGGCCGGAAGGCCGCGGCCATCTCCTTGTAGTCGCCAGGACGCTGATCCCTGTTGCGGACCAGCATGGCGATGGGAGTGCCCAGGGTCATGCCATCGAGCAGGCCGCTGAGCACTTCCACCCGGTCATCTTCCTTGCGGGGGGTGGTGATCTTGCTCTGGCCGGGTTTGCGCCGGTCGAGCTCCGCCTGGACGGCCTGCAGATCGAGGGCCAGGCGGGGCGGACAGCCCTCCACGATCACCCCTACACCGCCGCCATGGGATTCGCCGAAGGTGCTGATGCGGAAGAGCTGTCCGAAGCTGCTGCCCATGGCTGAGGCCCGATGGGGCGAGCGTAGGGGAGCCTCCGGCGCGGCCGTGCTGCGCTGGCGGTGCTGCCCGGCGGCAACGGGCCATGAAAAACCCCCCTCCCGAACGGGAGGGGGGCGGCGGGATTCCGTTGCTGGGGCTGCTCCCAGCTGTGCTGGTCGGCGTCAGCCGGGCGTTCTGGCCTCAGCCGACAGCCGGGGCGGTGAGCGCCACCGGGGTGGCTTCTGCTGCCGCCAGATCGAGCGGGAAGTTGTGCGCGTTGCGCTCGTGCATCACTTCCATGCCCAGGTTGGCGCGGTTCAGCACGTCCGCCCAGGTGTTCACCACGCGGCCCTGGCCGTCGAGGATCGACTGGTTGAAGTTGAAGCCGTTCAGGTTGAAGGCCATCGTGCTCACGCCCAGGGCGGTGAACCAGATGCCCACCACCGGCCAGGCGGCCAGGAAGAAGTGCAGGCTGCGGCTGTTGTTGAAGGAGGCGTACTGGAAGATCAGGCGACCGAAGTAGCCGTGGGCGGCCACGATGTTGTAGGTCTCCTCCTCCTGGCCGAACTTGTAGCCGTAGTTCTGGCTCTCGCTCTCGGTGGTCTCATGATTGCTCGTGGTGCCACCCTAATGACAGTAAAATCACTGCCGCTTAAATAGTTTTAACGGACTCAACCGGCTCAGCTTAATCAAATTTTTTCAGCTTCACAGCTCCAGACTGGATTCGATAATTAACTGGCTGATTTGCAGCAACCATCAGCTCTCTCATTTCAGTTAAT
>JAWOBH010000138.1:0-10644 GCA_046498125.1 Prochlorococcaceae cyanobacterium
CAGGCGGGATCGTGCACCTGCACGTCCCAGGGTCGATCCCCGCCGACGCGGATATCAGCGGCCGCGAACACCGCCTCGACGGCAGCGGGCTGGCGTGAGGCCAGGGTGGCGGACGAGGCGTGAATCATCAGCCGAACGTACGCCGATTCCAGCCCCAGAGATATCCCTCGGCGGCGGCGAATTCGATGTAGGTCCGGGCCGCCGGCACCGCCAGCCGCTCCTCGATCAGGCCGCAGAGATCGGCACTGATGGCAGCGGTGCTCTCAGGCGCGAGGCGGCCCACGCTCTTGAGCTCCAGATAGGCCACCGGCTCCGTGCCGCTGCCGGCGAAGGTCATGGCCACGTCCCCCTCGAAGGCCGTCATCACATAGGCCTCCGGCTTGCCCAGATGAGTGGCGATGCGGCCGGAGATCTCCCGCAGCAGACCGTCGAGATCGGCCGCTGCCGGCGCCGGGGCAGAGGTTCTGATGCTGAGCAGGGGCATGGCGAGGCGGCTGACGGCAGATCCAAGGCTGGCAGGGGGCCGGCAGCCCGCCAAGCGTTGCCAGGCCGCTCTGGCGCCGCACATCTGGTGGCCTACGCATCCCCGGGAGTTGCGCCTGAACACCGAAGGCTGAGCCGGCGAAGGGGCTGAACGGACGACTGGGTCGTTCCAGGCGCAGCGCCGTCTGCGTCTGATGGAGGAGCGGCTGTCGTTGCCGCTGGCACCCCTTCCGGGCTGTACCCACACCAACGATTGCCAGGTCCGCTGCTGAGTGCGCGGCGCACATCAACGCGGAGGCGAAGACCTGATGGTGGGCCACCGCCACGCTGAGGCCTGAGCAGGGCTGAAGCTGTCCATCCACAGCAGCCCAGCAAGATGCACCCCGGCTCAGGTCACGCCTGCCACACCGAGACCACTGGCTCGTTCATTCCTCAGTCCACAAATTCCTGCGGGTACCGGCAGGCGTGGGAGGGGTGCTCGAGCATTCGGGCAACGAGCACCAGTAGGCCGTGGCGGGCGGCGCCACCCGTTGCCGGCGCTCTCCTTGCGGATCGGCGCGAACAGCCTGTCGATCGCGGCGCTGCTCATCGCCAGCAGCGACTCCGTACGGCTGGCTCCAGGATGATGATGGCCATCGCTCTCAAGGGACTCCACCAGCAGCGGCAGCAACTCCTGAAGCCGTTTTCCGCAAGCCGCTCGCTCGCCTCCCACAACGGCACCAGAACCTCCTGTCCATAGCTCCAGCGGTGGTGGGGTTTCCGGGGCTCGGCTGGCGATCCGCCCAGCTCTTTGGGCGTCGTGAGGTCCGGGCGGTTCAGCAGCAATAGCAGGGACCTGCGGTGGTAACGTTGAAATCCTTGCAGTGTATTGAGGGTATCCGCCTCCCGGCGCAGCCGAGCTCCGGCCAAGGGGGTTCACGGGAGACAGGGATCCGCAGCAACTGCTTCGCAGAAGCCAAGGGCTACATGGCCAGCAGGTAGAGCCTGGCGCCTTTGCCGCCCGTCTAGGGATCTTGGGGGCTCAATCAGTTCGATCAGCCCCCAGGCCACAACCTGGCCCACGTCAGTCAGCACCATCTCACGCTGGATGCTCTTCTTGCCAGCGCTCCACTCGTCATCACCGAATCCCAGCTGCTTTCCGCCTATCACCGCAGTCCTGCTCTTTGATCACAGGGTTATTGCCCCGCGGTCGCACGAGTTTTTCCAGGATTTCCTTAGCGGCTGGCCGGACCGCAGGCGCAGGCTGCCGCTTACGCAGATTATGGCATCATGATTACATGATATAGTATTGTTCAATAAATTACATGAGCTCAATCGCACCCCACAAATGCTGACCCCTACGAACCCTTATCACCCCGATCCGACCCTTGTCGTCGACCCCACCACATTGGCGCTGGAGGTGAAGCCTGGCGACGGGAACACATCCGTGGCCTTCGATTTTGTCAAGGCCGCCGTTGATGCGGTGGCACAGGAGTTTGTGACGATCGAGGGCCAGAGCGGCCCCACTGTGGCTGCCCGCTTCTACTACATGGCCGGCACCGCTCTCCGGGAAGCGGACCAGTTGTTTGATGACACTCGTCATTCATCTCTGCTCACACGAAGCGGTTCTCGCGATGATTTTGCTCGCGAATTGAGTTGCCTCGAAAAAAAGGTCCACAAACTGTCTGCCGGGTTGTGCACACAGGATCAGGCCAATTTCCGCCAGTCGATCATTGCCCATACGGCACTTAATGTCCTGCGCGAAGAAGCCCCAGCTGCGGCCAACCTGTTCGAAGACGCTTTTGCAAAGAACGATACCTACGGCGGTAGTTTGCAAATGCAGGTTGACTGCATCTCCAGCAGACTCGCAAGAATGATAACTAAGGTCTTCAATGCGGATGGGGCGGCAGAAGCGGTGGCACTTCCTTACAAACCGCAGAATTCGGGACCGGACAAGGTACGCGTGATGGACGCGTGGACGCCAGAGTACAATGTCTCTGATGATCCTACATCAGGACTCCAGTCATACCTCACCTTTGGCTGGGGAGATACGGAAGCCATCATTTCCGATAGCCGTATTGATAGCCTCATTGGCGGAGTCAAGCTTCCGGAGCCATTTCTGCTTGATCCCGGCGCCACTGCCGATCTGAATGCACGCACCATCACCACAGCTGACGGAACCGTGCTGCCAATCTCTCGAGAGCTGGTTGGCAATCTGATCAATCCTGAATTTATCACGCAAACTGAGCGCGTGATTCAGGTCAGCGCTGAGCTGACAGATGAGCAGAAGTTTATCGCTGAGTTCTTCGAGGACGGGCCTGGAACCGGGTTCCCTCCGGGTACGATGATGTCATTCGCTCAGTTTGCGGAAGAAGACCGCGGGCTGGAACTTGAAGAAGCTACCGATCTCTATTTCGCCATGGGCGCCGCCTTGCACACGGCAGGAGTGGCGACCTGGCAGCAGAAAGGCGACACAGACTATGTGCGGCCCGTTCGCGCAGTGCGGGAGCTCAGCGAAGTCGGGCTACTTGGTAATGCGGCTGACGTAGACCCGATCACGGGCCGTAGCCAGTTCAATGCCTACTCAAGGAATATCTTCAACACTGACTTAATTGATGGCACCACCTGGGAAACCTATCAGAATCCGTCAGGGGGCTATAGCCCGCCCTTCGCAGAGTACACATCCGGCCACAGCACCTTCTCAGCTGCCGGTGCGAGGGTCCTTGAGCTGGCCGTGGGAGAGAAGTTCGGCGGCGAGGTGACAGGTCGTGGGGTGTTTGAGCCTGTTTCGGAGAACGAGATTGTGACCCTGAAGTGGGACACATGGAGGGACGCTGGTATCGACGCTGGCTTGTCCCGCATCTACGGAGGCATCCATTTTGATGACGGCAACCTAGAGGGGCAGAAGCTTGGAGCCCTGATCGGGGAGACTACCTTTGAGGTCGTCTCGCAACTGTCGGCTTAGCTGTGCTTTCTCGCCAGATCAATCACTGATCTGGAGCCGTTGGAGCAATTGCCGGGGAGTGAGACCATCCAGGGGTATGTGGCACCCAATACTCTTTTCATCCCAAGATATCGGGGAGCTACTGATTGCGCTCGTCAGAGGTCTGGAAGGCCATGCCGTGGGGCCATCCCTCCAGCAGCGTGCGGATGTAGAGGAAGTTGGCCGGAGGCCAAACTGCTCGGCCTTGCCGTTGGTGCGAGGCGATTACAGCCTGATGCGGATGGGTTTGAGATCCACGGCACTGGACGGCAGCTGCGGGAGGTGGGGCTACGACGAATTCGGCGACGACGAGGAGGTTGCTTTCTGGTGGGCTACCCATCCGCGGCGGCATGATCGCCTGCAGCCGCAGCCGCAGCCGGGCACCATCCATATCGAGGGTGAACCCATGACCCTTGAGCTTGAGAGCGGCGTTCTGCGGGCCAGCCAGGCTGCGGAGCGACTCACCGGTTTTGCCTAACCACGTGACTAATCCTGGCCGATCCGGGCCGACTTGCCTCGCAATTTGCCTAAATCCGCAAGCCTCCTAAGGCCGTTGCTGAGGCCTTGTCTTTGCTCAGAACCCTTACGAGGAAAGGGTTCTCGGAGGACGGGGCTGGCGGGACTCGAACCCACGACCTACGGTTTAGGAAACCGCCCAAACCCGCCGGCACAACTGGGAAGTGTCCAGAATTTGTTAAATCACCTGCCTAAATTGGGTCGCACAAGGCCGACCCTGAACAACCAGGAGCGACAAAGAGCGACCTTCCCCTCCAAGCCCGGTCGACCCACCAGGAAGGCCCTAATTCAGGGGAAAGCCGCCTCCCTTGAATAAGATGCAGGCTTGATCAAAGTTCGTGGCGGAGGCCCCATGAAGCGCGGCGGCGCCGGCCACTACGAGATCACCAGCACCGCCGGGGAAGAGATTCGTGCCTTCGTGCCGGCCGCGTTGCCACCCGTGGCGCTCGAGGGCGCCCTGCAGGCGCTGCACGATCGGGCGCTGCTGGCTTGCGGGCGTCTGGATGGGGTGTCAGCCCTGCTGCCGGATCGGGAGCTGTTTCTGTACGCCTACGTGCGGCGGGAGGCCCTGCTGTCATCCCAGATCGAGGGCACCCAGTCATCCCTCTCGGGACCTGCTCCTGTTTGAGCTGGAGGAACTGCCCGGTGTTCCCACAGGCGACATGTGCGAGGTCTCCAGTTACGTGGCGGGGCTGGAGCACGTGCTGGCGCGGCTGCGCTAGGGCTTTCCCCTCTCCTCCCGCCTGCTGCGGGAGATCCACGCCCGGCTGCTGGCCAGGGGGCGCGGAGCCGATCGACTGCCCGGGGAGTTCCGCCGCAGTCAGAACTGGATCGGTGGCACCAGGCCCGGCAACGCCAGCGTCGTGCCACCGCCCCCGGGGCTGGTGGAGGCGTGCATGGGCCAGCTGGAGCACTTCATCCACGGCACGCCTGACGGGGCCCACACCCTGCCGGTGCTGGTGCGCGCCGCCCTGGCCCACGTGCAGTTCGAAACCATCCACCCCTTCCTCGATGGCAACGGTCGTCTGGGGAGGCTCGCCAGCGCGTGAGGCAAACGGACCCTTCCATAGCCCTCAGCAAGGTCCTGGCGGTGCATCCTGCGCACCCCCTCCAAATGCAAGCGAAGCTTTTCTCCAACTCTTGAAGGCAACATCGTGCGCCGATCCTTGCCGCCTTTGCCCTCGCGCACTGTGATCTGCCGGCGCTGAAAATCCACGTCTTGCACCCGCAATCGCAACGCTTCCATCAAGCGGAGCCCTCCCCCGTACAGCACTGCTCGCACCTCCTCAACCGTCATCACCACCGGCAGCCGCCGCTTCGTCCTCGCCCTCACCACCCCCTCCAGATCCAGATCCCGCTCCAGCAACTCCCGATACAGAAACAGCAGCGCAGAGAGGGCCTGGTTCTGGGTGGAAGGGCTCACCTGCCGTTCCACCGCCAGATGGGTGAGAAAGGCATTCACCTCCTCGCTGCCCATCTCCCGCGGATGGCGCATGCCATGGAATCGCAGGAACCGTCTCAGCCACTGCTCGTAGGTCGCCACGGTGCGCTTCGCGTAGTGACGCGCCTGCAGCTCTTCGCGGTAGCGCTGGATCAGCCCCGGCGGGCGTGGAGTGTCTGCCATCACTCGGCTCTGACCCACCACACCAGGATTGCCTCCTCAGCCATGGACAGGCCTTTGCCCAACACCATGACCATGGGCAGTGGTTGTTGCCCCTGTAGGCCACTGAGCTTCATGATGGAACCATGCCCTCATTCGCAAGCCGGCATCCGCCCGCACGCTCGATGGACATCCCCTTTGCCCTCACCCTGAGCTTCGACGACCTCGAGGTGCTCGTGCTGGTGGAGAACGGCGGCGCTTCGCCGCTGGAGGTGGAGGAGTCGTTGGGATTGGAACGGCATCAGACGAAAGCCCTGTTTCGCCATCTGGTACGCCGCGGTCTGCTCGATTGGCAGGGCAGCCCCCATGCCCAGGGTGCCCTGCCCTGGCCCTGGCGCTTGGGCTCCACCGTCTTTCAGCTCACCCCGTTGGCCCGCAGTCTGCAGAGGGATCACGACTTCTCTGACACAGCTTTTGCCGCTTCTATCTTGCTCCCCGCATTGAAAGACAAGTGATGAGAATGGCGACAGTCTGTTGCATCGTTGTTGCCACACATCCGCCTGACGGCGTCGGTCAGACGTGATTCGGCCATGGCCATTGATTGGCTAGTCCTTGAAGGATGGTCCTGGCGACGAAAACCTGCCGCGCAGCGGCCAGGCAGAGGGCCACGGCCGCGGACCCCATGCCTTCCCTGAACCAGGACTAGCGGCTACCGGGATGAGCTCGAGAATCGACTGCTGGCAATCAGATCAAAGCGAACCCTGACAATCCCTTAAGCGCCCGCCGGCACCCAGCTGCCGTGCAGGCCGTGGGGGATGGCCAGGGGCAGCTCCAGCACAGCCTGCTCGCCCATGTCGGCGGCGTTGAGGATCACCAGGTCGCTGGCGCAGCGGGCGCCGTTCCATACCAGGCAGAGCACCCAGCCACGATCTTCAGCGGCCGGATCGGACGCAGAGATTGTGGGATCGGGCACCATCAGCGGCTCGCTCACGAAGCCCCGCGGTGCCGCGCTCCACACCCGCCGCTCGTCCGTGGCCAGATCCAGCTTCTCGATCGCCTGCAGCGGATCATTGCCGCGCTCGCGCTCGGCCACCGCCATCCAGGCGTAGCGGGCATCCAGACCCTGGCGGGCCGGATTCACGCAGGCGAACTCGCAGCAGCGCTGCTCCAGCCACTCCTGCCGCACCGCCTTTTCGGGCTCGCTGCGCGCCAGCTCCAGATTGATGCGGCAGCGCATCAGCTGGCCCTCGGGGATGCTCTCGAAGTCCACGCTGCGGAAGTCGGTGCCTGGGCCGATCGAGGGGAAATCGGCGTAATACAGGGAATCCACCACCAGCTCACCACTGGCGGCGTCCTCGAAGGCGTTGAGGTGGTGGAACACGAAGCCTTCCGGCGCCGGCACCCGCAGGGGCTGGGGGTGACGCTCGGCGGCGGCGCTGCCGGGCCGGGGGATCAGCCAGAACTGGCCGGCCTCGCCGGGTTTGGAGGCCAGGCACTGGGCGGCGCCCTTCTGGCCGAACACGTAGGGAAGGGGGTTGAAGGCAATGGCGTTCTGCAGGAACACCGCCCAGTTGGGGGTGATGGCGAAGTCGTGCAGGAAGGCGAAGCCGCGGAAGCTGTCGTGGCGCTCGGCCAGCAGCTGGCCGGCGCGAATGCCCCGGGCCGGATCGTCGGCCACGGCGAACTCCATCAGGCGCACGCTGCTGGTGGGGCCGGCCTTGACCCCGAAGGTCACCATCCGCCGCTCGCCGTGGTGGCCGGGGTCGAAGCGAGGGTGGGCGGCGAAGGCCTCGCCGGGCTTGAGCACGCCATCGAGGAGGGTGATGCCCCGGGTCTCGAGGGTGTGTGGATCGAGGGCGTGGGGTTCGGCCGCCTCCCACAGGGCCAGCAGCTGGTCACCCAGGCGCACCACATGGGTGTTGGCGATGTTCTTGAGGCGCAGATCGAAGGCGTTGGCCAGCACACCGCCAGGCTTCTGGGTGCCGAAGACGCCCCGGTACACAAACTTGCCGGCCTCCTCCTCCGCCTGCCAGCCTGCGGTGCGCACGAAGCGGTTGCTGAGCTGAGCCTGACCGCCCTCGAAGCGCAGGGCGGTGATCATCCCGTCACCGTCGAAGGGGTGATGCACCCAGCGCCCCCCCCGCTCCAGCCGGCCGGGACCGTTGCGATACAGGCAGCCGCTGAGCTCGGGCGGGATGGTTCCCCGGGCGGCGCTGAGGGGCACGGCGCTGAGCTCGTTCACCACGTTGCGGAAGGCGCTGGCCCAGTCGGCCCGGTCGTAGCTGGCGGGCACGTTCGGGGCTGCTGTGGTGGCGGCTGGGGTCATGCGGGGGATATCGCCTCGGCGGTTGCGAATTGTGACGAAACTAGGCCCGCATAGACGCCGCCGCGAGCCAGCAGGTCGCCATGTCGGCCCGACTCGACCAGCCGACCGTCGGCGATCACGCAGATGCGATCGGCGTTCACCACCGTGGACAGCCGGTGGGCCACCACGAGCGTGGTGCGGTTGGCCATCAGACGATCGAGGGCCTCCTGCACCACCTGCTCCGAGGCCGAATCCAGGGCCGAGGTGGCCTCATCGAGAAACAGGATCGGAGCGTTCTTGATCAGGGCCCGGGCGATGGCGATGCGCTGACGCTGGCCTCCCGAGAGCATGGCGCCGTTCTCACCGATCAGGGTGTCGTAGCCCCTGGGCAGATCCTCGATGAAGCCATGGGCGTTGGCGGCCCGGGCCGCCGCCACGATCTCCTCCCGGCTGGCCCCCTCGCCGTCCCCGTGGTTCAGGCCCTGCCCATCACCGTGGCCATAGGCAATGTTGTTGGCCACGGTGTCGTTGAACAGAAACGTGTTCTGGTGCACAAGGGAGATCTGGGAGCGCAGATCGGCCAGGGAGACCTCCCGCAGATCAAGACCATCGATGCTGAGCCGCCCGGCACAGGGGTCGTAGAAGCGGCAGAAGAGATCGATGATCGTGCTCTTGCCGCCGCCGCTCGGCCCCACCAGGGCCACGGTGCTGCCGTAGGGGATATCCAGCGTGAGATCCCGGATCACCGGCTCCTGGTCGTAGGCGAAGCTCACCGCTTCAGCGCGCAGGGCCCCTCGGAAGGGCGCCAGCGACCGGGGCCTGGGCGGATCTGCGGGATCGGGCGGTGTGTCGAGGATGGCGAACACATCCCGGGCCGCCGCCACACCCTGCTGGAGCACGGCGTTGGCCTTGGCCAGACCCTTGAACGGGGCATAGCAGAGGTAGATGGAGGTGAGGAAGGCGAAGAAGCTGCCCGTGGTGCGGGTGCCGGCGATCACGGCCTCACCGCCGTAGAGGAGCACAGCACTGAAGCCCACCGCCCCGAGCAGCTCCATCAGGGGCTGGTTGGCGAGCTTGGCGCGGGTGGTGCGCAGGGCCGAGCGCAGCACCGAGCGGTTCTCCTGCTGGAAGCGCTCCAGCTCATAACCCTCCATGCCGAACACCTTCACCACCCGCGAGCCCACCACCGCCTCCTGCAGGGTGGAAGCCAGGCGGGCCAGGCTCGACTGGCCGCGACTGGAGTGGCGCCGCACCTTGCGCGAGGAGCGCAGCACCGGCCAGACGCCGAGGGGGAAGAGGATGAAGGCCAGCAGGGACAGCAACCAGTCCTGGTAGAAGGCCACCAGCACCAGCACCAGCAGGGTGAGGCTGTCCTTGGCCAGGGAGGTGAGGCCATCGACGATGCCCGTCTTCACCAGCGTCACGTCGCTGAGCAGGCGGGAGATCAGGCCGCTGGAGCTGCTGCGATCGATGTAGGCCTGGGGCAGCACCATCACCCGGGCGGCGAGCTCGGCGCGCAGGTCGGCGGTGATCCCCTGGCCCACGGTCTCGGTGAGGTAGGAGCCCAGGTACTGACACAGGGCCCGCAGGCCGATCACCACCAGGATCACCATCGGCGCCGCATAGAGCCGGTTGCGGTCGGCACTGGGCAGCACCTGGTCGAACAGATAGCGGATCACCAGGGGCACCACCCCGGTGGAGGCGCCGTAGCCCAGATTGAACAGGAAGGCCAGCAGGAAGGTGGGCCAGAGGTAGGGGCGGCCGTAGGCCAGCAGCCGGCGGTAGGTGGAGCCCGTGGCGGCGCCGCTCATGGCAGCAGCTCCAGCAGGGCATCGGCAGCGCGGCCCGACGCGCCGGGTGGGCCCATGCGCCCGCGCAGCTCGGCGATGGCCGCATCCACCCCGGCACGATCGGCCAGCAGCACCCGCAGGGCCGCCACCAGCTCATCGGGATTGACCCGCTCCTGCAGCAGCTCGGGGAAAACCACCCGACCCAGAATCACATTGGGCAGGCCCAGAAGATGGTTGCGGGTCACCAGCCTGGCCAGCAGATAGGTGAGCCAGTTGAAGCGGTAGACGATCACGTGGGGGCAGCCCAGCAACGCCGCCTGCAGGGTGGCGGTGCCCGAGCTCACGAGGCCGGCATCGGCCGCCTGCAGCAGGTTCACCGTGTCGTCGGCGATGCAGGGGACCGGCAGGGGGCCTCCGGCCTCCCTTTCCAGCACGGTGGGGTCGATGGTGGAGGCCCGCAGCAGCACCACCTGCCAGCCCTCAGCGCGCAGCCGCTCGCCTGCGGCCAGCAGGGGGGGCAGCAGCAGCCGGATCTCGCTGCGCCGGCTGCCGGGCATCAGCACCAGCAGGGGACGCTCAGGATCGAGGCCATGGCGGCGGCGGGTCTGGGCCGCAGAGGCGGTGACCTGAATCTCATCGAGCAGGGGATGGCCCACGTAGCGGGCGAAGTCTCGGCCGTGGGCATTGAACAGGCCCTCCTCGAAGGGAAAGATCACCGCCAGGCGATCGATGAAGCCGGCCATGCGCCGGGCCCGCCCCCGCCCCCAGGCCCACACCTGGGGGGCGACGTAGAAGAACACGGGGATACCGCGGCGGTGGGCTTCGCGGGCCACCATCAGGTTGAAGCCGGGGTAGTCAATCAGCACCAGCGCATCCGGGCGCCGGCGATCCATGCGGCGCTTCAGCAGGCGCATCACCCGGTGATGGCGGGGGATGCTGCCGAGGATCTCCACCACTCCCACGGCGGAGAGGCTGCTCACATCGACCA
>JAWOBH010000213.1:0-18364 GCA_046498125.1 Prochlorococcaceae cyanobacterium
GGCTGAACTGGGAAGCGAGTTGGGCGGAATAATCTTGGACAGTTACGACAACGGGGTGACCTTCCCTTTGGGCTATACCAATGGATCCCGTATCAATCTGCCTTGTAACCGCCAGGCGGTGAACAGGCGCACGGCGTCGGCCGGGGGGATGGCGCGGTCGTAGAGGTCGCCGGCGATCACCACCAGATCCACCTCAGCCTCGCCCGCCAGCTCCACCAGCCGGTCCATGGCCCGGTCCTGCTCGTCGAGCAGGGAGAAGCCGTGGAACTGGCGCCCGAGATGCCAGTCGGAGGTGTGCAGCAGGCGCAAGGGGCTCAGGCGCGACTGCGCCGCACGGCGACTCCGGCCTCAATGGCGGTGACCAGGGCGAGCACCAGGAAGCCGACCAGGCCCACCAGCTGGTTGCGGGCCAGCCGATCGGGCATCAGCACCGGATCGATGTCGGCGCCCTGCACCGCGCCGAGGGCGAACCAGGCCGCGGCGGCGGCGGACGTGAACCAGTAGGCCCGCCAGCGGCGCTGGTAGATGTAACCAGTGCCCAGCCCGGGCACCACGTTGAGCAGCACGGCCACCCAGGCGCTGGAGGCCGAGAGCAACTGCTGGCGGCTGGGGCTCTGAGGGCTGGAGTCCGTCGGCTCAGCTGGCATGGGGATGGAGATGGGGGAGGGGTTGCCCCCATCCCTAGCGCAACCGGAGCTCAGGCCAGCAGCGCTTCCCACTGACGCAGCAGACCGCCGGGCAGGGGTCGGGGCTGATAGTCGCGCGGGTCGCTGGGACCATGGCGGATCACGGCGTTCACCAGCACCGCGGCGCTGCTGCTGCGGTTGATGGCGCCGTGGGGCACCCCGGGGGGGATGCGCACCCAGGTGGGTTCGTCCTCGCGCAGGGTGATGCGGCGCAGGCAACGGTTCTCCAGCACCACCAGCTCGAGGGATCCGCGCAGCACGCGCAGCTGATCGGTCTGGCGGCGGTGGCAGAAGAGGGTGCGGCTGGTGTCGGTGCTGATCTCGGCGATCAGCGTTTCATCACTGGGCAGGGGTTCGGAAAACAGGGTGGCGCCGGCGCGCTTGTGGGATACCGGGGCCACCTCGATGCGACGGGACAGGGCCATGACGGCTGGTGCTTGGTTCATGAAGAATCACAACGAGTTGACGGGGCTGACGTGCCGTCGGACACCAATCCCTGCAGCGGTGAGCGATGGCTCACACAGCAACCGTTCCGCCATGGCCCCCCAGCCCCGCCTGCAGCCCATCCCTCTGGACCAGCTGCCGGAGCTGCCCCCCCTGCAGCTGGCGGTGGTGGGGCACGTGGAGGTGGTGAGCTTCGTGATGGTGGAGCGGTTGCCGCAGGCCGGCCTGGTGCAGACGGCCCGCCGTTGCCTGGAGCTGCCCGGCGGCGCCGGCGCCGTGGCGGCGGTGCAGCTGGCCAGGCTCAGCGGCGGGCCGGTGCGTTTCTTCACCGCCCTGGGCCGCGACGCCGTGGGCAAGGCGGCGGCGGCCGCCCTGGCCGAGCTGGGACTGGATCTGGAGGTGGCCTGGCGTGACGCCCCCACACGCCGCGGCATCAGCCTCTGCGACGGCTCCGGGGAGCGCAGCATCGTGGTGATCGGCGAGCGGCTGGGCCCCCGCGCCAGCGATCCGCTGCCCTGGCCGGAGCTGGCGCAGTGCGATGGCCTGTTCGCCAGCGCCGCCGACGCCCAGGCCCTGCGACTGGCTCGCTCCGCCCGCGTGCTCACGGCCACGCCCCGGTTACGGCTGCCGGTGCTGCGGGAGGCGGGGGTGGCCCTCGACGCCCTGATCGGCAGCGCCCTGGATCCGGCCGAGCAGGTGCCCCCCGGCGCCCTCAAGCCGCCACCGGCCCTGCGGATCGCCACCGCCGGCGGCGCGGGAGGCCATGCCGAACCACTGGGGCCGTTCGCCGCTCCGCCGCGCCAGCGGCCGGTGCTGGACAGCTACGGCGCCGGCGACAGCTTCGCGGCGGGGGTGACCGCGGGCCTGGCCGCCGGCTGGAGCGCCCACCAGGCCATCAGCCTGGGCTGCCACTGCGGCAGCGCCTGCCTCGATGGCCTGGGGCCCTATGCCAGCCAGCTGCGGCGCCAGGACGGGGGCTGGACTCAGGCCGCCATCGGCTCTACCTCCCCATCCAGCCGGGCGAAGTAGAGCCGCACCGTGAGCTGGGGATCCCGGCGCAGGATCCGCTCCAGCGCCCGCCGCAGCGTGCGGGCATGGAAGGCCTGCTCGGCCTGCAGGTCGGCGAAGGGTTCGGCGTGGATGGCGGCGTCGGCGCCTTTGTCCTGGTGGCTCCTGGTGGTCCAGCGGGATCACCTCAGGACTGTGGTGCTGGGAACGGGAGAGCTGGTGCCGGGCCAGGAAGGCGTGCTCCTGCTCCACGAAGCGGAAGTGGATGCAGCTGAGCACCAGGGCGGCAGCGGCAGGGGAAGGGATGGACCCTCTGGTGCGGGGCGTTCTGGCCTCCATGGGGGCCAGGCTATGGAGCAGCACGGTTTGACCAGGGCCATGGGCAAGGGGCGGCGCCCGCTGATCGGGGTGATGGGGGCCGGAGAAGGAGCCAGCCCCCGGGATCTATCGCTGGCGGAGGAGCTGGGCCGGGCCATCGCCCGGCAGGGCTGGGGCCTGCTCACCGGCGGGCGGCCCAGCGGGGTGATGGCGGCGGCCAGCCGCGGCGCCATGGCCGTGGACGGCCACCTGGTGGTGGGCGTGCTGCCGGATGACGGTGCCGGGGCCCGACGGGAGGGGGCGACGGCAGAGCTTGATGTGGCTCTGTTCACCGGCCTGGGCCAGGCCCGCAACGTGATCAACGTGCTCAGCAGCGACGTGGTGGTGGTGTGCGGCGCGGGCGGGCCCAGCACGGTGTCGGAAGCCGCACAGGCGCTGAAGGCGGCCCGACCGCTGGTGCTGCTGGCGACCGCGCAGCCCTTGATCGAGCTGTTCGCCTGCCTCGATGCGGGCGCGCTGGTGTGCGGCTCAGTGGCCGAGGCCATCGCCGCCATCGCCAACCGGCTGACCGGCGCGGGGGAGCCAGACGCCGCTGCGCCATCCGCCGCTGCCAGCTCAGGGGGCCGGGAGGGCGAGCGCCTGCCCGTGGCCCTGGTGCAGCTGCAGGCCGGCGAGGACGCCGCCAGCAACCGCCGCCACGCCGAAGCCTGGCTGGAGCGGGCCCTGCAGCCACCGGACGGCCGCCCGACGCCGCGGCTGCTGATGCTGCCGGAGGTGTGGAACGCCCCGTACGCCGCAGAGCGCTTCGGGGCCTATGCCGAGCCGGTGCCCGAGCCCGGCAGCTCCCTGCACGACGGGCCCTCACCATCATTGGCGATGGTGGCGCGGCTGGCCCAGCGCCATGGGGTGGCGGTGATCGCCGGTTCGATCCCGGAGCGCGGCCCCGACGGATGCCTGTACAACACCGCCACCGTGATTGATGGGCAGGGGCGGCTGCTGGCGAAGCACCGCAAGCTGCACCTGTTCGATGTGGATGTGCCCGGCGGCATCCGCTTCCGCGAATCCGACAGCCTCAGCCCAGGCCAGTGGCTCACGGTGCTGAACGGCGAGGCCGACCCCCTGGCTACGGGCCTGGCGGAACCGCCGACCCTGGGCCTGCTCATCTGCTACGACATCCGCTTCCCGGAGCTGGCCCTGCTGATGCGGCAACGGCACGGTTGCGCGCTGCTGGCCTGCCCGGCGGCCTTCAACACCACCACCGGTCCGCGCCATTGGCACCTGCTGATGCGCGCCCGCGCCGTGGACAGCCAGTGCTTCCTGCTGGCCTGCTCCAGCGCCCGCCCGCCCGGTGGCGAGGGGTATCCAAGCTACGGCCATTCGCTGGTGGTGGACCCCTGGGGCACGGTGATCGGCGAAGCCGGCACGGGCGAGGAGGTGCTGCACGCCGAACTGGATCTAGAGCAGGTGGCCCGGGCCCGCCAGGCAATCCCCACCGGCGAGCAGCGCCGCGGCGATCTCTACCGCCTGGAGCCGGCGTGACGGCCGCTGCCGACCCGGCCGGCACAGCCATGGCCGTCACGGTCCTGGCCTGGGCCCTGCTGCTGCTGAGCGCCGCGGCTTCCCTGGGCCTGGCGATCCTGCTGGGGGGCCTGGCCCGGGTGTTCGCTCGGGCGCCCCGGCTGGCCCCCCTGCTCGCCGCGCCCGAGCAGGGGGGCCAGCCCCCGCAGGGATCGCTCACGGTGGTGGTGCCCGCCTACAACGAGGCCGCCAACATCGGCCCCTGCCTCAGCAGCCTGCTGGCCAGCGAGCCGCCCTGCTCCCACTGGCGGGTGCTGCTCGTGGACGACGACTCCAGCGACGACACGGTGGCGATCGGCCGCCTGGCGGCCGCGCAAGCGCTGGCAGAGGCGGGCGCTGTGGCCGAGCGTTTCGCGGTGCTGGCGGCAGGACCGCGGCCGGCGGGGGAGCGCTGGGTGGGCAAGACCTGGCCCTGCAGCCGGGGGATGGAGGCGGTGCACAGCGACTGGGTGCTGTTCGTGGATGCCGATGTGCGCCTGCAGCCCACGGCGCTGCGTCGTGCCCTGGGCCAGGCGCTGGCCGGGCAGGCCGATCTGCTCAGCCTGGCGCCCCGGCTGAGCTGTGGCTGCCTGGCCGAGTGGATGGTGCAGCCGATCATGGTGAGCCTGTTGGGGCTGGGCTTTCCGATCGAGGCAGCCAACGATCCCGACAGCGCTGTGGCCTTCGCGGCCGGGCCGTTCATGCTGTTCCGGCGCTCGGCCTACGAGGCCATCGGCGGCCACCGGGCCCTGGCGGCGGAGGTGGTGGAGGATCTGGCCCTGGCGCGGCGGATCAAGGACACGGGCCACCGCCTGCGCTATCTGCTGGGTCTGGATGCGGCCGAGCTGCGCATGTATGCGAACTTCCCGGCCCTGTGGGAGGGCTGGACCAAGAACTGGCTGCTGGGTCTGGGCGGCAACGTGCCCAGAGCTCTGGGCGCGGCCGCCGTGGTGGCGCTGATGTTCAGTGGACCCTGGCTGCTGGCGCCGACGGCGACGATCGCGGCCCTGGCCCTGCCCGCTGAGCGCATGCTGCTGCTGGCGGCCCTGGCGCTGGCGGTGCTGGGCATCGGCCTGCAGCTGGCGCTGCGGTTGTGGATGCGATCGCAGTTCGCCCTGCCGCTGCGCCACTGGTGGCTGATGGGGGCCGGCGGGCTGGTGGTGGCGGCCATCGGCCCCGTGTCGGTGTGGCGCACCCGCACCGGCCGGGGATGGACCTGGAAGGGGCGCCCTCTGGGTTGAGGGAAAGAGGTCCAAGTCATATCGGACGAGGTGACTTTGGAGCGGAAACCAGTGACAGATCGGAGTTACCGAACCAGAGAATAAGATACTGGAGTAAAAGACTGATCCCCTTCCGGATCAGATAAGTCCCTTTAAGGATAACGCAGGTTGATCTGGTTTCTTTCAGTTTAAAGTGGCAACAGGCATGGACACTGGCCACTTTGAAATACTGGGCAGGCATACCTCAGGGCAAGCATCTCGGTCAATGCCATTGGACCCATTGACCTGCCTGCGTTGAGCTCAGATCGTGGCGTCGTTCATGCCTCGGAGCATGCAGGCCATGTGAGACGTGGCGTCTGCATCACTGGATAGCGGGCCTCATACTGGCGGTTGCGATGGTGGCATCGATGCCCTGATCACAGCTGTCCATGGCATTGGACTTCCTTCAGTTGACCGCATCGAAGGTCATCACATCCAGCAGGCAACCGCTGATGAGCCGGTAGTTGCTGACCGCAACGGATCGTAAGCCGGCATCCGCTTCTGATCGCACGCAGGAGACGAGGAAGCCGCTGCACTCGTTGTCACGTCGCATCGACAACTGGGAAGCTGCACCCGCTCGTTGAAATGACTGGGTTGCAACGACTGGATGCGTCAACAAAGACATGAACACCGGGGGATCCGAGATCGGACGTCACTTGTCAGAATGACTGCCAAACTCTGCACCCTGATTGCATGTAGAGCGGAGCAGTTGCAGCCAGAAAGCATAGCAGAACTACGAACTCCTGAGGTTCATCACCTTAGGCGCACGAGAGCAGAGCGGGTGCTTCTGGGAGGAACGAAAAGAGCCAAAGAACTCTTTTCATCCTGCACGAGACCGTCAGTGACCTGCTCCTGTCCGCTCTAGCATGCGTCTCTCCAATTCCTGCCACACCACCCGATAAGCCACACTCTGGACGTCACTCAGAGCATCGGCGGCAGGGTGTGTCCTGACAACCCGTCGCGCTAACTCATCAAAACCGTCGGGGATCGTTTCCAGCCCCAGCAGTTCCAGCGCCATCGGGAGATCGAGTGAATCGGGAACCATGGCCCTCTCTTGCATCCGTTGAATGTCAGGTTTGGAATGGGAAGTAGATGTCGGCACTATCCCAGCGTCAGGCGGCCAAGGGGGGTTCGTCCTGACAGGCGGGCTGCAGAGACTCCCAGACGGTGCGATAGGCCAAAGTTTGCACCCGGTTCCAGGGGTTCGATGCAGGATGGTTGGCAGCGATCCGCCGGGCCAACTCCTGTCGATTGCGGGGAAGTGTGGTCAGGCCCAGGATCCTCATTGCCCGAGGGAGATCTAAGGTTAGTTCCATTGCCGCCATGGATCTGGAGGTGATCAGGGGATTGTCGCGTGTGCTGCCAGTGGCGCAAGGGGGGGGCTGCCTTCTCATCGCGAAACCGCTCAACGTGTGGATTCCGGTCCAGTCGAAGGGTGTCTCGCAGGCTGAGCAGGTGGCGGGCTTGACTCGAGCGGATGGACGGCAGATGGTCGCTCTTGAACCCCCGGTATCCAGTTCCAACCTGTGAGCCGGTGCCAACAGCCACAACCAGACACCCCTGCACTCCCATAGGGTCACGACGTCCCCAGGCCCACGCCGGCCCATGGAACGGTTTTTCCTGGAGCTCGACCCGCCCGAGGAGGTGATGCGCGGCTGGCCCCACGTGGTGATCGTGGGGGGCGGCTTCGCCGGGCTGAAGGCCTGCCATGCCCTGGCCCGTCAGCCGGTGCGTGTGACACTGATCGACAAGCGCAATTTCAACCTGTTCCAGCCGCTGCTGTATCAGGTGGCTTCCGGGCTGGTGAGCGAGGCGGATGTGGCCTCACCGCTGCGGCAGATGGTGGGCCATGCCCCCAACATTCAGATCCTGCTGGGGGAGGTGACGGACATCGACCCCAAGGCGAAGGAGGTGGTGTTCAACGACCGGCGCTACAGCTACGACCAGCTGATCCTGGCCACGGGCTCGGGCAGCACCTACTTCGGCCGGGAGGAGTGGCGGCCGCTGGCGCCGCCGATGAAGATTCTCGAGCACGCCGATGAGATCCGTCGGCGGCTGCTGATGGCCCTGGAGGAAGCGGAGCAGACCCCCGACCCGCAGCGCCGCCGCTTCCTGCAGACGGTGGTGGTGGTGGGTGCCGGGCCGGCGGGTTGCGAGCTGGCTGGGTCGCTGATCGAACTGATGCACCGCGCTGTGCGGCGCGAGTTCAAGCAGCTTCGCCAGGACGACTGCAGCGTGATCCTGGTGGACGTGGTGGAGCGGGTGCTGCCCACCATGGCGGAACAGTTGGGAGCCGCCGCAGGCCGCTACCTGAAGGCCGCCGGCGTGGAACTGCGGCTGGGTGCGAAGGTGGAGGCGATCGCCCCAGGCCGTGTGCGGCTGGCGGCAGCGGCCGGCATGCAGGAGCTGGAGGCTGCCACGATCTGCTGGACCGCGGGCGTGCGCGCCTCCCGTCTGGGCCGGCTGCTGGCCGAGCGCAGCGGCTGCCCGGTGGACCGGGGCGGCCGCTTGGTGGTGGAGCCCGACTTCTCAATTCCCGGCCACCCGGAGATCCGCGCTGTGGGTGATCTCTGCGCCTTCGCGCACACGGCCGATGGGCGGACGCTGCCGGGGATGGCCGGCCCGGCGGTGCAGATGGGCGGCTGGGTGGCGCGCGATGTGCTCGCCCAGCTGCAAGGGAGCACAATCGCGCCATTCCGCTGGGTCGATCTGGGCAGCATGGCGGTGATCGGCCCCTGGTATGCGGTGGCCGATCTGCGCGGCTGGCATGTGACCGGGCTGCCGGGCTGGATCCTCTGGGCACTGGCGCACCTGGCCTTCATCCCCGACACCGAGAACCGCATCGCCCTGTTCAGCAAATGGATGTGGCAGATCGCCACCCGCCAGCGCACGGCCTTGCTGATCACCGGCCGCCCGGATCAGCACCTCGGCGTTGACGTGGGCCTCTACCGGGCACCGTGGGAGGAGGGGCGAGCAGAAACGTCAACTGAGACGACATCTGAGGTTAGGGCTGGGTGAGGCGGTTTAGCTTCTTTGGCCGGCCGGACTTGTCACTCCATCTCAGAAAACTCAGCCGGACAGATGACAACGCTCCGGTTTATCGGCGAGCCCCGAAGCTGACGGGACGATGCAACCGGTTGTGATCAGGCATTGCCTCCGGCCTTTGAGCGCAACAAGCTGAGCAGTGCCTCGCCTCGTGGTGACAAACGGTAACCCGTCCCAAGGCTTTCGCTAAGCCCGAGGTTCTTCAGCTTTCTCATGTTGAGCTTGAACCGCTCCTTCTGTTGACCAACAAGACCGCACAGGTCACCTGCGCGAACTCCCGGATGAGAACTGACAGCTGCCAATGCACGGAAGGTCCACGCCCCATCCACAGCGCGTGCATCCAATCGATTCAACTGGTTCTGGAGAACCTGGAACTCCGCGTCCGTGACCGTTGACATTTCGCGCATTGCGATTCTGGGATCTGGGAGTAACGGCCCAAGCTCGATACGATAGATTTCACCTTCCGGTCGGCGTTGCAATTCAGCCAACAACATCTCTTTCGACTGGTACCCCGCACGGTGGGCATCCGAGGCAGAAATCAGGTTCAGTGGAACTGGCTCGACAGACTTGATACTGAGTTGTCCAACGGGTGTCAACAATGTTCCACCCGCACGCACCGATGTACGCCGCCAACGCCTGAAAGCCAGCGTTACGGCGCCAGTTCGAATGCCTTCAAGGAACTCCTTGCGGAAGAGCATCAGACCATCTCCACTCCGAGCACATCACTTGCTCCTAAACTGACCGATCAAAAGTTGATGTGCCGCTCAAATTTGCAGCCTACGGCCGCCGAGCCGTGAGGGCAATCCCGTTCAACCGCTTTGTGCCAGTGCTTGTCAGAAGGACCTCCTCGAGCTGCAGCATCAGCCATGGGTCCATAAAAAGCAGTTCAAAAGGCAACACGACCCCATCCCAGTCGATCGCCACGCGCTGGCCTTCGTGGCACACAGACCTGCTCCAGCACCACGCGCTGCTACTGCCTGAAGCACCAGCAGCAGCTCACTGACCATCACAAGTCCTCGATCCGCAACAGGATCTTGCCTCGCGTATGGCTGCTCTGGATCAGCTCATGGGCCTGCTTGGCTTGCCGCAGGCTCGAAATCATGCTGAGCTCGGGGCACAGTTGTCCTGCGCCCACCAAAGCTGTAAGCGCATTCAGGCCCTCCCTCCCAGGCTTGGAGCGCGCGCAGGCACCCCGAAGGCCCCGATGCGCATCGCCGGGCCCGGGCACCGGTGTCGCGCAGATGGACACCTGCATTCCACAGTCCCTCAGGACAGCCCAGAACCGAGCCATCGGCTCTGTGGCAAATGCATCTCTGTGGCAAGTGCATCGGTGGGCTCGTCAACCTCCCTCGGGATCAAATCCACAACCCAATCCCCCCTCTCCCTCCCCCGCAGCACGGATTCGAAGGCCGTCGTGCTGTCGTTGATGACGGCATCAACAGCGAGGCCCCGGCTCCGGGATCGGCGCACCCTCGTGGAGGAGCACCTCAGGGGTGCCGGAGTTGTGGATGCGGATCGCTGTCATCAACCCTGCACGGTGATCTCCTTATCAATGTCAGCTTGACTGCGCCTTGGCGTCCCTCTTCCGTGAGCCGACAAGCCGTGTGTCCCGCTTCAATCATGCTGATGGGCGGCAGCGGTGCTCCGAATCGCCGCAAGATCCTCAGGCGCCTGTTTCCGCAGCTGCTTCAGCACCAGTCCCATGCGCGGATTGTGGCGCAGTTCCTTGGCGTGGCGAGCGAGAAAGTCCCAGTAGAGGGCGTTGAACGGGCAGGCGTTGGCACCGCTGCGCTGCTTGGGATTGTAGCGGCAGCCCGTGCAGTAGCTGCTCATGCGGTTGATGTAACTGCCGCTGGCGGCATAGGGCTTGCTGGCCAGGCGGCCGCCATCGGCGAACAGGCCCATGCCGATCACGTTGGTCTGCATCACCCAGTCGTAGCCATCGATGAACATCCGCGAAAACCAGGCCGTGAACGCCTGCGGATCGAGGCCGGCGATCAGGCCGTAATTGGCCAGCACCATCAGCCGTTGGATGTGGTGGGCGTAGCCGTTGCTCTCCAGCTCACCCAGCACCGTGTCCATGCAGGCCATGCCGCTGCCGGCCAGCCGCTCGAGCCATTCCGGCAGGGGCCGATCGGCGCCGAAGTGGTTGCTGGCGGTGTAGTCGGCACCGAACCACCAGTAGAGGCCGTGGGTGTACTCCCGCCAGCCCAGGATCTGGCGGATCACCCCCTCCAGTCCCGCCAGCGGACTCCCCCGCGCCCGCCCCGCCGCCTCCAGCCGCCGGATCACCTCCAACGGATGCAGCAGCCCCAGGTTGAGGTAGGGCGAGAGCAGCGAATGCCAGAGCGTGGGCTCGCCGTTCACCATGGCGTCCTGATACGGCCCGAAGCCATCCAGCCGGGTGGTGATGAAGTGCTCCAGCACCGCCAGGGCCTGCTGCCGGGTCACTCCCCAGCGGAAACCGCCGGCATCCCCGGGCAGCAGTTGCTCGCCTGCTGACTCCAGCTCCGCCGACAGGCGCTCCACCTTCTCGATCACGGCCCGGGTCACCCCGTCCGGCTCGAACCAGATCGGCTCCGGCCCCTTCAGGGCCTTCGGCGGGGGCTTTCGGTTGGCCTGGTCATAATTCCACTGCCCGCCCAGGGGCTGACCTTCGGCGTCCATCAGCACCCCGAAGCGCCGCCGCCCCTCCCGGTAGAACAGCTCCATGCGCAGCTGCTTGTAGCGACCCGCCCAGGCGGCGAACTCCTCCCGGCTCCACAGAAAGGCGTTGGAGGGATGCCACACCAGCTTCGGGGCCTCCGTTCCCAGGCCCGCCACAGCCCCCAGGATCAACGCCCGGAACGGCCGCTCCGCCGGCTCCATCAGGTGCAGCTCCGTGATGCCCCGCTCGCTGATCCAGGCCGCCAGCCCGGCGCGGAAGCTGTCCACCTCCCGGTGGTCCACCATCCAGCCGGCGTCCTCCAGCTCAGTGGCGAAATGGCGCATGGCGCTCCACACCAGCACCAGCTTCTGGCAGTGGGAGCGGCGCTCCCGCGCCTCCGTTGTGCTCTCCAGCAGCAGCACCGGCGCCGAGCCCGTCTCCAGAGCTGCCAGTGCCGACTGGGTGAGCGACAGTTGGTCGGGGAGCGCCCAGATGCCCTTCACGGCCGGAGGGTCAACGGGAATTCAGCGGCGGGTCAGCGGTGAAACCGCGGATCCGTCTCCAGCCAGCGCTCGAACGCCGCCAGACCCTCGATCAACGCCCACACACTGAGCCCGAACACCAGCACGCCGCCCACCGCCATCACGGCAGCCATGACCAGCGGAATCGCCGCCAGCGCCAGCAGCGGAAACACCACCAGGGCGCCCACGGCCGCCAGCCCGAGCACCGGGGCCACCAGGGCCGAGGGTGGGCCGTTGCGCAACCGCTCAATGGAGGCCATGGCGAGATCACCAAACACGAATTTCATTGTGGGACTGGGCCGCAGCCGGTGCGGTCGGCGGGCGGGGCGGAAAACCGGTGGTGGTGGGGGTTCGTAGAACCGCAATCACGCACGCTCCTGAAGACTTGGTAGCCAGAACAGCCAAGTCCAGGTGATGGAGATGAATGGTGCAGTGACCTCAGGGCGCGGACCTGGCAACGGCGGGAGTGTGGCCGTGGCCTACAAGCACAGCCCATTGCTTCCGGATCTCTTGCGGCAGATAGAAGCCTCCGTGCTGGTCTCCACCTACCAGGCCGGCCGGGTGGTGAGCCTCGGCTGCCATCAAGGCCAGATGCGGGTGGCCTTCAGCCACTTCGATCAGGCCATGGGGCTCTGCCGCACACCCACCGGTGTGGCGGTGGGCAGCAGGGACGCCATCTGGACTCTCCCCGCCAATCGCGAGATCGCACCCCGCATCAAGCCTGAGGGCGAGCACGAGATCGCCTTCCTCGCCCGCAGTGCCCACCACAGCGGCCCGCTGATGGGCCACGACCTGGCCTGGTGCGCCGATCAGCTCTGGCTGGTGAACACCCTGTTCAACTGCCTCGCCACCCTGGATGGCCCTGGAGCTTTGTGCCCCGCTGGCAGCCGCCCTTCATCTCGGCGCTGGCGCCAGGCGATCGCTGCCACCTCAATGGCCTGGCCAGTGCAGAAGACGGCAGCACCCCAGCCTGGGTGACGACCTTGGGGGAAACGGATACCGAGAGTGGCTGGCGGAAGCACAAGGCCAGCGGTGGCTGCCTGATCCATGTGGCCAGTGGTGAGGTTGTGCTGCGGGGTCTGGCGATGCCCCATTCGCCGCGCTTCTACCGCGGTCAGCTCTATCTGCTTGATTCGGGCCATGGCGCCTTGCTGCGTCTGGATCCCGTCAGCGGCGAGCGCCACACGCTGATCACCCTGCCGGGCTTCACGCGAGGGCTCGACCTCTACGCTGGCCTGGCCTTCATCGGCCTCTCCCAGGTGCGCGAATCCGCCGTCTTTGGCGGTCTGCCCCTGCAGGCGGGCAACGACAGTCTGCGTTGCGACCTGGCAATCGTGGACCTCAGCTCAGGCCAGCTGGTGGGCAACTTCTGGTTTCAATCAGGAGTGGAGGAGATCTTCTCGGTGAGTGTGCTGCCCGGTTACTGCAATCCGGTGCTGATTGGGCCGGATACCCACACCGACGACACCCAGACCGTGTGGATGGTGCCGGGCGCGGACCTCGACTAGCGTTGAAATAGGAGGCGTCAGCCTGGTGCTTCGAACCGCTTCCCACCATTCACGAGGGCGCACGTTGACAACTCCGGTCCGCATCAAAACAACGTTCTCCAGAGACGCTTACTACCTCGGTGGGCTTACGGCTGCAGGAAAACGTTTGTTTTTTACTCAAGACGGAAATATGCAAGCCAGGGAGCTCTGGAAAACCGATGGCAGCTCCTCAGGCACATCTCTGATAGCCACTATCCGAGGCCCTTTTGATTCTTCGCCACGACTCACAGCCGTAGGCAACACCGTGTTTTTCATTGCCGACGACACGAGTGGCAATGACTATGCACTCTGGCGGTCCGATGGCAGTGCCTCAGGCACTATTCCGCTAAAGGAGGGGTTGTTTCCAAGCAATCTCACCGCCGCGGGTGATCGGCTCTTCTTCAGCGCCAACGTCGGTGACACGGATTCAGAACTTTGGATATCGGATGGCTCCAAGTCTGGAACAGTTCGGGTTGCGGATATCAACCCCGGCTCGAGCAGTTCCTATCCGAGAAACCTCACCGCTTTGGGAGACACCCTGTTCTTCTCAGCGAATGATGGTCGCTCAGGCTACGAGCTCTGGAGATCTGATGGTAGCAACGCTGATACCCGCCGGGTGGCGGATATCAGTCCCGGTGCTGGTAGCTCTTCTCCCACGGATTTAACCGCAGTTTCGAACAGGCTGTTCTTCTTTGCCAGTGGCAGCAAATCAGGACAGACGCTCTGGACATCGGATGGCACCGCGTCCGGCACCGTGCAGGTCACAGATCAGCGCTTGGGCAGTTTTCGCCGACAGTCCCGCTACGCGACCGCCGTAGGCAACACCCTATTTTTTGTGGCTCAAGACAAAGCAGCAGGACGGGAGCTCTGGAAATCCGATGGTACCGCCAAGGGCACGGTGCGGGTTTCGGACATCCGCCCCGGAAGTATCGGCTCAGACCCTCAAGGCCTCACCGCTGTGGGCAACAGGCTGTTCTTTACGGCCGACGACGGCAAAACGGGGCGGGAACTCTGGACAAGTGATGGCTCTCGCAAGGGCACCGTGCAGGTAGCCGATATCAATCCAGGACGAGCCAGTTCAGACATCTATCGTTTTGGCCTCTCTCCAATCGGCAACCGCGTGTACTTCGGTGCCAATGACGGAAAGACAGGCGATGAATTATGGCAATCAGATGGCACCACTGCAGGTACAACTCTCGTGGCAGACCTCTACTCTGGACGGAATGGTTCACTGCCATCGGCTCTCACGGTGGTCGGCAGTCGACTCTACTTCAGGGCATACACCAAGCGAGACGGATATAGCAATTCAAAGCTCTGGAAGCTGGACACCCTGAATCCACAGATCACCAGTGTGGGGAGAAGGGGATCGGTCGGCGGATCCGCTCGAAGCCGCAGGGTTGAGGGTGCGGGTGTCGAGCCCCGTGCCTCCGTCGATCTGCTCAGTGGACGACGCCTGCTGACTACCACCACCAGTGATCGCCGGGGCAATTTTTCCTATGCGTTCACACCAGAGGCCATCGAGAAGCTGGGTCAGGGGAGCGGAAAGCGCATCAGGGCACGTCAGTTCGACGCGGTGGGCAACGCCTTCACCTCGGCCAATACCCTGTTCAGCGTCAACACCCTCGAGGGCAGCCAACGCCGGGATCGGCTCACCGGAGAAGCCAACACCAGCGACACCTTCACCTGGCGGGCATGGTCTGACAGCCTTCTGGAGGGCTATGACACCATCAGCAACTTCGAACAGCGTGATCGCCTGCGTGTTCAAGGCAGCCGATACAGCACCACCCTGAGCGGTCCCTCAGGACAGATCGGGGCATTGAAGCCAAAGCAGATCAGAGCTGTGCTGGGAGGAAACGACATTGCCGCAGGAGAGGCTGCAGCCTTCACGGTTCGTATTCTGGAAGGGTCGTTTGTTGTCTTGAATGACACCAAACCTGGCTTTCAGTCTGGCCGTGATGCCCTGGTCTCCCTTGATGGGTACACCATCACAGCCAATAATCCGGTCGTAATTGTTTAGCTCCGCTCCCTGTTTCCCCCCATCCCCTGCAGGGGCCGCCGGGCAGCGATCTGCAGAAACTCCCGAGCGGAGAGCTGGAAAGATCCCGCCTGCTGGACGATGCTGCCGGGAGGGCTAAGTTCAGTTCCAGGGAGCAGACCGGAGATGCGCATCACCATCGTGGGCTGCGGCTACGTGGGCATGGCTCTGGCACGCCACTGGCAGCAGCATCCCGCCCTGCGGCTCACCGTCACCACCACCCGGGAGGAGCGGCGCCCGCAGCTGGCTCCGCTGGCCGAGCGGGTGGAGCTGCTGCGGGCCGGCGATGCGGTGGCGCTGCGCCGGGCCCTGGAGAATGCCGAGGTGGCGGTGTTTTGCCTGGCTCCCACGGGCGACCGGCTGGTGAGCGTCGACGACTACAGCGCCACCTACCGGGACAGCTTCGTCGCCCTGGCCGCTCTGGTGGAGGAACTGCCGGGGCTGCGCCAGATCGTCTACACCGGCAGCTGCTCGGTGTATGGCGATGCAAGTGGCGGCTGGGTGGACGAGACCACCCCCGCGAGCCCCCGCGACGCCCATGGCCGGGTGTTGCTGGAGAGCGAGGAGCTGCTGGCCCGCTGCCGGGCCCCGGGGCGCCGGGTGTGCGTGCTGCGGCTGGGGGCGATTCACGGACCCGGTCGGGAACTGGGCGATCGCTTCCGCCGCCTGGCCGGCAGCACCCGCCCCGGTGACGGCCGGCAGCACAGCAGCTGGATCCACCGCGACGATGTGGTGGGCGCCATCGCCGCCGCCGTCAGCGGCGGCTGGGACGGTGTGGTGAACCTGGTGGATGACGAACCGCTGCCTGTGGCCGAGCTGCTGGATCGGGTGCTGGCGGCCGCTGGCCTGGAGCCGGTGCGCTGGGATCCGGCGGCGGCAACCGGCACCCCACCGGCAGACCGGCGCATCAGCAACCGCCGCCTGCATCAGCTCGGCTACCAGCTGTGCCATCCACACGTGCAGGTGCCGCGGCTCAAGCGCATCGATCAGGAGCTCTTCGATGCGGTGGCCGTCCAGGCCCGCGAGGCGCCCCGGCAACGCCGCAACCACAACCTGCACCGGGAGAGCGAAGCGGTGCAGCGCTTCCTGAACGTGCTGCAGCCGGGCACCTACGTGCGCCCCCACCGCCATTTGCGCGCGCAGCCGGGCACGGGCTTCGAGTGCTTCCTGGTGCTGCAGGGGGCAGTGGGACTGCTGGTGCTCGATGAGGCCGGCGCGCTGATCAGCCGGCAGCGTCTGGAGGCGGGCGGACCGCTGCGGGGCATCGAGCTGGCGGAAGGGCAATTCCACACCCTGGTGGCCCTCACCCCCGATGCGGTGCTGTTCGAGCTCAAGCAGGGCCCCTACCAACCCAGCGCGGACAAGGATTTCCTGGCGATGTTTCCCGCCGAGGGCACCGCGGCAGCCGTGACCCAGGAGCGCGGCTGGCGGGCCCTGTTCGAGGACGATGAGGCTACGAATTGCTGATCTGCAGGCTCCTGGGTCCGTGGCGTTGACCTTAGTAGGCGTTGGGAGATTTTTTTGATGACAGTCTTGATCAGGACTCTGATATCCTTTGCCAAGGACCATTCCTGCTGGTACTCAAGGTCAGCCGCAACGCGCTGTGCCATGGATTCAAGCGTTGCCGTTTCGCCACGAAAGCCCTTGACCTGAGCAAGACCAGTAATTCCAGGCTTGAAAAGGTGACGCTGCATATAGCCTGGTATCAATCGGCGATATTGTTCATTAAGATCAAAAGCATGGGGTCGTGGTCCGAGAAGGCCCATGTCTCCACGTACAACATTGAATAGCTGCGGCAATTCGTTCAAGCTCCATCGGCGCAGAAACCCCCCACAGAAGTTATGCGTAGATCATTGCGGGTTGCTTGGCGAAGTCCTTTCTGATCTCCAGGCTCAACAACGCGCATTGTCCGGAATTTAAAGATGCTGAATTGCTTTCAATCAAGGCCGTAGCGATCTTGCTTAAAGAGAATGGGACCTTCGCTTGGAAGTCGAATCGCGAAAGCAATACCAAGCAAAGCTGACGAGAGCATCAGAAGAGCCACACCAGAGACTACAGTTTCAAATACTCTTTTAGTGTGCCTATCAACAGCGGAATCAAGTGGCCTCCAGAGGTCAATGCAGGGCTGCCCACAAAGGTTGTAGACCTGAAAGCTCATGCCAGGAATCACCCAAGATGGCGCATAAATCACAAGAATACAGGAATCACCAATGAATCGAATCAGATCTTGCATGGACAACCCATCTCTAGCCACATAACTAAAGATGATCTGACCACCATCATTGGCAGTCAGCCACCGCCTTAGATCCGGCAGAATACCACCACATCGAGGCATATCATCCGGCAGGCTTGTGTCAGCACCCACAGGAAGAGGGCTGAACCAAGCAACCATTTGAAGAGAAAGATAAGGACATTGCTTCAGTCGTTGATGGAATTGCACCGCAGCATCTGGCAATCCCCAATAAACATATCGCTGACTACAATCAGAATGAACATGGCTCTTTCTGACAAGCTGTCGACCACCCACATGCAATACAACGAGGATTGCATATGTCAGAACCGCCCATGAAATGACACCAGTTCGAGAGTAGAATGCCGTGATCTTGGCGGCACATGCCATGGTCAGAAGGGTGGCCAAGACCAACAGCCAACTTGTCGTGAGTCGGCGCAAGACCGTGAAGAGGGACCCCTGGCGATAACTCTCGTAGATCTTCCCCAACGAAAGAACTAGGGCAGTGCAGAGACCAACAACAATAATTTCCAGCTCACGACTGGGCGACCTATCGACTTGCTGAAGCTGACTAGAAACAAGTATCCAGAACAAACCCATCACAATGACTGGGTCCAAACAAGTATCCAGAACAAACCCATCACAATGACTGGGTCCGCAATCCGCTGAAAGCGTTTCAAGTCGCTGGAGTAGGTGCGTAGCACACCTCCTAACAACCCCCGCCCAGGTGTGTTTCCCATTCAACGCACCTCTAAGCACTTGCTAGAAATGATAGTTGTCACGATGATGGATAGGCATGAGCAAAGATATAGGCTAGAGTTAGAAGCGGAGCTCAGTTATATTAATTCTAAACTAAATACAGATGAAAATCCCAACGATTATGGATAGATCGTGCGGAGCCACGATCTTATCCGAAGTTGAACAAGCCCGCAATTCCGGCGCTCTTGCCCTACTGCAGAAAGATCCGGCCGTTTTTCACAGTGGCTTTGGATTCTCCATGGGTAGAAATACGCGTTCCATCGGCCCCTGGATCTGTGCTGTTCTCTGAGCTCCCAGTGTAGGGCCGCAACCATCCACGGCGGCCGGTT
>JAWOBH010000237.1:0-14698 GCA_046498125.1 Prochlorococcaceae cyanobacterium
CAGGCGGCTGTCGCTTAGGGCCAGGGGCACCAGCAGGCTGATCAGCCAGCTCGGATCGCTGCCCGGAGCCAGCCTCACCAGGGTGTGGTCGCCGCGGCGAAGGCTAAGGCCCTGCTGCGGCGGGAGGGTGGCGAGCGCTGGCCCCACCACCTCACCCTCAGCCGCCTTGTGGGCCGTAGCCTCCGCCGCGGCGACCACACCCTGGTGAGGCTGGCTCCGGGCAGCGATCCGAGCTGGTTGATCAGCCTGCTGGTGCCCCTGGCCCTCAGCGACAGCCGCCTGGCGGTGGTGGTGAGCGAACCCCTGCGCCAACGCCTGCTGCAGCTGGAGCTGCCGCGGCTGATGGCTGCCGACCCCGCTCTCGCCCTGCCCTGCCTGGAGGGAGACGATCCTGGCGACGCCAGGGTCTGGCTGCTCAGCCACCGCCAGCTCGTGGCCGCCTGGCAGCGACGCGCCCTGGGGGACCGGCAGCTGGTGATTCCCGAGGCCGAACAGCTCGATGCGCAGCTCCGGGAGGCTCTGGCAATCCGGCTGGAGCCCGCCCACTGGGACCAGCTGCAGCGTGCCCAGCCGAGCGCCGCCGCCGCCGTACTGGAGCTGCACGGCCGGCTCAGCCGGCAGGTGCTGGGGCATCCGCCCAGCCCCGACGGCCTGGTGTCCCTGGCGGAGGAGGACGAAGCTCCCCTGCGGCAGCTGCTGGCCCTGCTGGGGCCGTTGCCCCAGCCCTGGCCCCGTTGGCTGGCCAGCGGCAACCGCCAGTGGACCAGCTGGGCCCAGCGCGATCTCCGGCTGCTGCAGTGGACCCTGCATCGCCAACCTCTGGCGCCGCTGGAGGTGCTTGAGGGGCTGCTCGAGCACCGCGGAGCCGTGGTGCTCGGCCAGCTCGGCCCGGCTGGTCCGACGGGCGCACAGCTCGGACTCAGCCCCCAGGTGTGTGTGGACCTGGGGGATCCGCCCCTGGCCGACCCCCTTCCCCTGTTCGCCCCCCTGAGACAGCCGCTGCCGAACAGTCCCCACTTCGGCCAGCACCTGCTGGAGCAGTGCCGGCGCCTGGTGCTGGGCCAGGCGGGGCTCACCGTGATCCTGCTGGACGACCGCGCCCTGCGGCGGGCCCTCACCAGCGCCCTGGCCGCCGAATTCGGCAGCCGGGTGGTGCAGGAGAGCACCGCCCCGGAGGCCAACGGCGTGCTCTGCTGCAGTTGGAGCTGGTGGCTGGAGCAGCAGCAGCGCCTGCCCCTGCCCTGCCAGGTGGTGGTGGCACTGTTGCCGATCGCCAGCCTGGAAGACCCGCTCACCGCCGCCCAGGTGCAGGCGCTGCGGCGCCAGGGTCGCGACTGGTTCCGCGAGCGCCTGCTGCCCGATGGCCTCACCCGGCTGCAACTGGCGGTGGCGGGTCTGCGCCGGGTCGGGGGCCGCCTGGCCATTCTCGATGGACGGCTACGTGGCAGGAGCTGGGGCCGCCAGGTGCTGGCTGCCCTCGATCCCTGGCTGCAGCTGAGCCGATTGCTGCCCCACTGAGGCTGGGGGCCATCCGTGCTGGAGTCAGCCGCAGACCTGACTAGCGTGCTGAACGAGCGCAAGGGGGAACGATGGGCGAAGCCAGGCGTCGCAGCAACCAGGGACTGCCCCCGCGGCAGAGTCGCCCCAGGGCGGCGGCCGAGGTTGACAACTCCCCGCGGGTGGCGCCCTGGCTGCCGCTCACCCGCAACCAGGCCGATCGCTTTGTGGCCATCACCACCCGGGGGGCCTGGATCGGCATCGCCGCCCTGGTGATCTTCTGGGTCACGGTGCGCTTCATCGGTCCGGCGGCGGGCTGGTGGACCCTGGCCGACGGCTGAACCCGGCTGGGCCTGGGCAGTTATGGGATGGACCGGTGTGGGGATCGGTATTTACACCCACAAAAATCTGAAGAAAACCTTTATTATCCAGGAATAGTCCGGTTCGCCCCCATGTTTCCCCGCCTAGCGGAGCAATACCGCGGTCTCGTTCACGATCTGGTGCTCAGCCTCGACGCCCTGGCCCGTAGCCTCCAGAAGCGTGGCCTGGCCGCCACCTGCTACAGCTGCGGCGAGGGGCGCGAGGGATCCGGAGCCTCCTTTGTGGCCAATCTGGGCACCAACCACATGGTGCGCTTCCTGGTGTCCGACTTCGGCATCAGCTGGGTGGAATCCCGGGATGGCCATGAGCTGGTGAAGCTCGAGGGTGCTGATGCCATCCAGGAACTCCAGCGCGTCGCCCAGGTTCTGCAGGACCCCGCCCCAGCCTCGGTGGAGGGCGAGACGGGCATCGACAGCGAGACGCTCGCGGCCAGGGGCCGGTCCTGAAGTCCCGGCCGACCGGCCTTCAGCCGGCGGTGGGCGCCGGCGCCTCGGCCGAGCGGGCAGCCGCAGCCAGGGGCTTCATGGAGTTGGCCGTCACTTCAGAACCCTCCATGAGCTTCTGGCGCGTCAGCCGCTCCACCTCGGTGCACTGGTCGGGGTTCTGCTCCAGCCAGGTGATGGTGTTGTCCCGTCCCTGGCCGATGTTGTCCCCCTCGTAGCTGTACCAGGCTCCCTTGCGCACCACCACGCCCGTCTCCTCGGCGAGATCGAGCAGGCAGCCGAGCGTGCTGATGCCGCGACCGAAGAGAATGTCGAACTCAGCGATGCGGAAGGGCGGCGCCACCTTGTTCTTGGCCACCTTCACCTTGGCGCGGATGCCATATTCCTCGGTGCCACGCTTGAGCGTCTGACTGCGACGGATGTCCAGACGCACGGAGGCATAGAACTTGAGGGCATTGCCACCGGTGGTGGTTTCGGGATTGCCATAGGTCACGCCGATCTTCTGGCGCAGCTGGTTCAGGAAAATCACCGTGCACCCTGACTTGCCGATGTTGCCGGTGATCTTGCGCATCGCCTGGCTCATCAGACGGGCCTGACTGCCCACCGCCAGATCGCCCATCTCCCCCTCGATCTCCGCCCGCGGCGTGAGGGCGGCCACCGAGTCGATCACGACGATGTCAACGGCGGCGGAGCGCACCAGCTGGTCGACGATCTCCAGCGCCATCTCACCGGTGTCCGGCTGGGAGACCAGCAGGTTCTCGATGTCGACCCCCAGGGCCGCGGCGTACACCGGATCCAGGGCATGCTCGGCGTCCACGAAGGCGGCGACGCCACCGCGGCGCTGCACCTCGGCGATGGCATGCAGGGTGAGGGTGGTCTTGCCGGAACTCTCGGGCCCGTAGACCTCCACCACCCGGCCCTTGGGATAGCCCCCGCCCAGGGCCAGATCGAGGGTGAGAGCGCCGGTGGAGATGGTCTCCACCCGCATGCGGGAGGCATCCCCCAGACGCATGATCGAGCCCTTGCCGAAGTTGCGCTCGATCTGATTGAGCACCAGGCCAAGAGCCTTGTCGCGCTCGGCCGCGGCCCGGGCATCTGCGCTGCTGCCGGCAGCGGCCGGGGAGGCTGCAGCGGCACTGGCTGGGTTACCGGTGGGGGCCATGGCGGAGTGGGGGAAGGGGGGGCGGTGAGGCGAACGGGTGTCGCTGGGACGAGTGTCGCTGGGACGGTGGTCGCTGGAGCGGGGGGCCTTCGGGTCGGCAGGCTTCAGATCGGCGGTCATGGAGATGGCGCGATGGAACGGACCGCGAGGTGATCCCGCCGGGGCCATGGAGGCCGGCGCGGTGCTCACGGTTCCAGCAAGCCAGTGCCACCGAAGGGGCGCCCGCGTCTCAGCGACGCTTAGTACAGACGTACTTTATCCGATCCTGGCCAGCGCGCCAGGGGCTGCTCGAACTGCACCGGCTCCAGCCACTGGATCGTCTCCGGCAGGTTCTCGGCGTCCCCGGGCGCCAGGTACCCCCAGCTCACCAGGAAGCAGCGCACGGCCTCGAGCTGCGGCCTTGCACGCACCTGCTCCAGGGTCGGCCGCCGGTCCTCCAGAAACCAGAGCGGCCGGCCTTCGGCCAGCAGACGCTCCAGCACCTCGGGCTTGCTGCCCTGCTCGTGGCCGTAGACGCTGCGGGGCTCCAGCTCCGCAGCCTCCAGAATCCGGCGGGCGAAGGCAGCCCCCTTGGTGGTGAGCACCAACCACTCACTCTGCTCGTCGGGCAGCCGGCGCAGCCGCTCCACCACGCCGGGGAAGAAGCGATGCAGAGCCAACCAGCCCGGCAGGTCGTTGGTCATGGCCCGACGGCGCTCCTCTTCCAGGGCGCACTGGAGGTGCTCCCGGCCCCTGCCCCAGCGCTGGAGCACCCGGGGCAGGGCCTCGTCGTACGCCGCCAGCAGGGCCTTCAGATCCAGATCAGGACGCGACAGTTCCGCCGCCATCAGCACCATCTCCCAGCCCTGATGCATCAGGGGCCGCAGGCGGGCGAAGCCGGGGGGCACCGGCTCGGGCAGGGCAAGGCCTGGCCACAGCTCCAGGGCGGCGCGACGGGCCGACCGCCAGTACTCGGGCATGCCGTCCACGAGCACGCCATCGAAGTCGCACACCAGCAGCGGGGTGTCCGGCATGGTGTGGAGGCTAGAAAAACTGGGCCGCTAGGATTCGAACCTAGGAATGGCGGGACCAAAACCCGCTGCCTTACCACTTGGCGACGGCCCAACGGGGACACGCGGAACGGGATTGCCGCGGACACTCCAGCACCGGCTGCGCCGGATGCCTAGTCAGTTACCCACAACGCCCCGCCCTTCGTCAACGGCCACCGCTCCGGCGGTCAGTCCAGGGCCTATTGCTCAGGCCGGGAACACCCGCAGGCGCTGCTGCCCACCCCGGCCGAACACGGCTGTGCGCAGCCGGTAGCGGGCGGCCAGCTCCGCCTGCATGCGGCGGATCTCCTCGCTGCGGGGCAGCAGCTCCACCGGCTGTCCCGTGGCCAGCACCACCTGCTCGACGGCCAGCCGGCACTCCTCCATGGCACCGAGGGGATCATCGCCGGCCAGGGGCTGCTGGGGCGGCGGCGACGCGTCGCCGCCGCGGTGGCGCTCGAGCACCCGCTCGAGGGCGCGCTGCAGCTGGGGCAACGCCGCGCTCTTGATCACCAGAATCGGCAGCCCCAGCTCCCGGGCCCGGCGCCGCACCTGGGGATCGCGGCCCAACTGCTGGCGCACGCTCAGCACCACATCGGCCTCCTCCAGGCCAGCCACCACCTGGGCCGGCAAGGAGCGGGCACGCACCACCTGCTCCAGCAGGCGTGGGGGGATGCCGGCCCCGTACACCCGCAGGGGGGAGTGCTGCTCAACGGCCGCAGGAGGGACCGGCTCTTGAGGCTCGGGCAGGGAATGGGGCGGCAGGGGATGGGGCAGCGACCGGGGCCGCATGGGCCCGGACCCGGTGGCACGGGAGCTGCCTGGAGCGGGGGCAGCGGCAGGGTGGCCGTCCTGGACGAGCACGCGCCCGTTCTCGCTCAGTTCCCGCACCTGGGGCCGGGCTGCTTGACCGCGCAGCAGGGCATCCACCGTGGCGGCCACATCGGCGTGCACCAGCCAGCGGCCGCGACTGTGCATCTCCACGGCGAGGGGGAAGGTGGGCTCGGCGGCCCGCTCCAGCACCGTCTTCTGGGTGCGCCGGCGGCGGGCCTCCTCGTCCCCCAGGGTCACCGACTGGATCCCCCCCACCAGATCACTGAGGGTGGGGTTCTTGATCAGGTTGTCAAGCGCGTTGCCGTGGGCGGTGGCGACCAGCACCACGCCCCGCTCGGCGATGGTGCGGGCGGCCAGGGCCTCCAGCTCGGTGCCGATCTCATCGATCACGATGACCTCGGGCATGTGGTTCTCCACGGCCTCGATCATCACCTGGTGTTGCAGCTCGGGCCGGGCCACCTGCATGCGCCTGGCCCGGCCGATGGCGGGATGGGGGATGTCGCCGTCGCCGGCGATCTCATTGCTGGTGTCGATCACCACCACCCGCTTGCCCAGCTCATCGGCCAGCACCCGGGCGATCTCCCGCAGGGCGGTGGTTTTGCCCACGCCCGGCCGGCCCATCAGCAGCAGGGAGAGGTCGGCATCGAGCAGGTCGCGCACCATCGCCACGGTGCCGAACACGGCCCGGCCCACCCGGCAGGTGAGGCCCACGATCTCACCGCTGCGGTTGCGAATGGCGCTGATGCGGTGCAGGGTGCGCTCGATCCCGGCCCGGTTGTCGCCGCCGAAGGCACCCAGCCGCTCCACCACCGCGGCCAGGTCGCCGCGCTCGATGGGCCGCTCGCCCAGCTCCACCACCCGGCCGGGGTAACGGGCTTCCGGCACCCGGCCCAGATCCAGCACCACCTCCAGCAGCTGCTCGCGCTCCGGGCCGCAGGGCAGGGCCGCCGCCACCGCTGCCGGGAGCACCGCCAGCAGCCGACCGAGATCGTCGGTGATGCCCTGGGGTGACTGTTGCCTTGACACCGGGCCCCTTGCCTGAATCAGAGCCGTTCTAGCCACGGCCGCAGCAGCGACCGGGCCAGGGCCAGGGCCCGGCGGCTCAGTTCGGGATCGTGGCACAGGGCCATCCCACGGCCCTGGGCCTGCAGCAGCAGCGGCTGCAGCAGGCGGCGGGCCACCCCGCCGAAGGCCACCCCGGCGCAGGCCGGAGCCAGGGCCGGGGTGGCCTCCAGCAGCGGCAGGCTGCGGGCGTTGGTGCCCCCGGCCAGCTGCAGCGGGCCCGGGGGCATGGCCTGGCGGCGCCGCGCCAGCAGCGCCACCGCCGCCCGGGCAGTGCCATCGCCCACATCGCCGCTCATCGGCCGCCCATCCAGCTGCCAGAGGGGACGCAGGCCCCGTGCGCGCAGGGCGGCGAAACGCTGCCAGAGCTCGGCCACCGACACCTCCGCGCCGGCGCTCACGGCCACCCGCCGCAGGGGCAGCTCACTGGCCAGCAGCTGATCGAGGCGCTCCTCGAAGGCCTGCTGCCGCCCGGGGCTGGTGTGCAACTCCACCGCCTCGGGCCTGAGCTCGGCCAGCAGGGGAGCCAACGCCCCGGGGGCCAGCACCCGCGAGCGCTCCTCAATCAGTCCCAGCGGGCAGGCGGGCAGGCAGCGGCCGCAGCCGTAGCAGCGCTCCGTGAGCACGCCCCGCGCGCCGGTGGCCTGCTCACCGATGGCCAGGGCCGGGCAGACCCGCTCACAGGGGCGCGGACAGCTGGGGGGACAGCGGCGGGGGTCGAACCAGGCTTTGCGGAAGTGGGGATCCTGGCCATCGCTGAGGCTCACCATCAGCCAGGGCCGTGCTCCCCCGTGGCCCGCGGCCCAGGCCATCCCCCGACGCGCCGCCGCCACCACCGCTCCGTCGGCCGCCAGATCCAGACAGTGGGCGCCGGCGAGGGTGTAGATGCCGGCCAGATCTTCGATTGCCGCCAGATCCTGATTGCTGGCTCCGGCAATCCACTTCACCCAGCGGCCGTTGGCCAGGGCCGCCTCAGCTGGCAGCGGAGCGGCCGGAATCCGGCCGAACGCGATCAAATCAGCTCGCTGAGGGGCTGCCAACGCAGGGCCCGGGCACCCCCCAGTTCCACCACCACCTTCAGCCTGGGTTCCCGGCCGGTGAGGGACACCAGCGAGGCCAACTCGGCGGAGGAGAGCACCTGCCCCTCCAGCAGCCAGAGCAGCATCGGCTGACTGCCCTCCAGCAGGGAGCCGAGTTGGGGCATCACCCGGTAGGTCTCGCCCACGGCCGCACCGCGGCCCACGCTCTGGTGGCCGAGATGGGGCGGGCGCACCCCGTGCAACTGCAGCAGGAAGGCCTCCGGATCACCCAGGCCCCGGGCCGAGGTGAGCTGGGCCCGGTAGCCAGCGGCCCGAAGGCGCCGCATCAGGCGTGTTTCAGCGCCGCCCTCGAGGGGCGCGAACAGGGCCAGGGCGCCGGCCCGCTCGAGCTCCTGGCGAAATCCCTTGCCGGAGAGCAGCAGCGGCATCGTGTGCGTGATGGCTCCGTGGAGTCTGACAGCAGCAGCATCTGACAGCAGCGAGGGGTGCAGGAGAGGCCCCAGTGGAGGCAGGGAGGCCCATGGGCTACATTTGTTCGCTGTGCCAGAGATCTGTGCCCGTCCGCTAGCCGGGCCTCCAGATCCTGACACCAGATCACCAGTGGTGGTGATCTTCTTCGGCCACACGGTTCGAGTCTTCTCCTCAGGAGTCTTTCCTCGTCCCGTCGGGAAACTGCCTGAACGCGCCGCACCTGCGGTCCGGTCCAGACAAGTCCCAGCCGCCGCTGAACGGGTCCTGATCCGTCTCGCTAGCTCTCTGGTCTCACGCATCGGGCCTGACTGATCAGTCCCCTGCGCCACCAGGACCAAGCCCGACCATCACGACTGCTGCAGCCCTCCGGCTTCCCCCGGAGCCCGGATCCGTCCGGGGTTCGGGAACCACCGGATGTCCAGCTGGCGCTTCACCTCCCTCCCATGTCCATCGGCATTCTCGGGAAGAAACTGGGCATGTCCCAGTTCTTCGACGACGAGGGCAGGTCCATCCCGGTCACCCTGATCGAGGCGGGTCCCTGCCGCGTCACCCAGCTCAAATCCACCGGCACCGACGGCTACACCGCCGTGCAACTCGGCTTCGGCGAGGTGCGCGAGAAGCTTGTCAACAAGCCCTCCCGCGGCCATCTGGCCAAATCGGGCGACGAGCTCCTGCGCCACTTCAAGGAATATCGGGTCGACAGCCTGGACGGGCTCGAGCTCGGGGCTCCCGTCACCGTGGGCGCGTTTGAACCCGGCCAGAAGGTGGATGTGAGCGGCGACAGCATGGGCCGGGGGTTCTCCGGCTACCAGAAGCGCCACGGATTCAGCCGCGGTCCGATGAGCCACGGCTCCAAGAACCACCGTCTGCCGGGTTCCACCGGGGCCGGCACCACCCCCGGCCGCATCTACCCCGGCAAGCGCATGGCCGGTCGCTACGGCGGCAAGCAAACCACCACCAGGGGCCTGACGGTGCTGAAGGTGGATGTGGAGCGCAACCTGCTGGTGGTGAAGGGCTCGGTGCCCGGCAAGCCCGGCACCCTGCTCAACATCCGCCCGGCCAACCGGGTGGGCGCCAAGAGCGGCAATTGAGGAGCGAAATCATGGCTACATGTGACATCCGCGACTGGCAGGGCAAGGTGGCCGGCACGGCCGAACTCAACCTGCGGGTCGCCAAGGAGAGCTCCGCCGCCGATCTGGTGCAGAGGGCCGTGGTGCGGCAGCTGGCCAACGCCCGCCAGGGCACGGCCAGCACCCTCACCCGGGCCGAGGTGGCCGGTGGCGGCCGCAAGCCCTACAAGCAGAAAGGCACCGGCCGCGCCCGCCAGGGCTCGATCCGCACCCCCCTGCGCCCCGGCGGCGGGGTGATCTTCGGGCCCAAGCCGCGCAGCTACAACCTGGCGATGAACCGCAAGGAGCGCCGCCTGGCTCTGCGCACGGCCCTGATGAGCCGTGTCGACGCCATCACCGTGGTGAAGGATTTCGGCGCCGGCCTCGACACCCCCAAAACCAAGGAGATCACGAGCGCCCTGGCCCGCCTCGGCATCGACGCCGGAGCCAAGGTGCTGGTGGTCCTCGACAGCCCCAGCGAGGTGGTGCGCCGCTCGGTGCGCAACCTCGACAAGGTGAAGTTGATCGCCGCCGATCAGCTCAACGTGTTCGATCTGCTGCATGCCACCCACCTGCTGGTGAGTGAGCAGGCACTCGCGAAGATTCAGGAGGTCTACGGCGATGACTGAGCGTTTTGCAGGGCGTCTCGCGGATGTCATCCGCCGGCCGCTGATCACCGAGAAGGCCACCCAGGCCCTCGAGCTCAACCAGTACACCTTCGAGGTGGACCACCGCGCCGCCAAGCCCGACATCAAGGCCGCCGTTGAAGAACTCTTCGATGTCAAGGTGGTGGGCGTGAGCACCATGAATCCGCCCCGCCGCACCCGCCGCGTGGGCCGTTTCGCCGGCAAGCGTGCCCAGGTGAAGAAGGCGGTGGTGCGCCTGGCGGAAGGCGACGCCATCCAGCTGTTCCCGGAGTCCTGAGGGGTCTGACATCACATGGCAATCCGCAACTATCGCCCCACCACCCCAGGTACCCGCACCCGCGTGGCCAGCAACTTTGCTGAGGTCACCGGTCGGGATCGCGTCAAGGGTCTGGTGGTGGCCAAACACCGCCGCAAGGGCCGCAACAACCGCGGCGTGATCACCTGCCGCCACCGGGGTGGCGGCCACAAGCGCCTCTACAGGGTGGTGGATTTCCGCCGCGACAAGCACGGCGTGGTGGCCAAGGTGGCCGCCATCCACTACGACCCCCATCGCAATGCCCGGCTGGCCCTGCTCTTCTACGCCGACGGTGAGAAGCGCTACATCCTGGCGCCGGCGGGGGTTGAGATCGGCCAGCAGGTGGTGTCCGGTCCCGAAGCGCCGATCGAAACCGGCAATGCCCTGCCGCTCTCGGCCATCCCTCTCGGCTCCAGCGTCCACAACGTGGAGCTCTATGCCGGTCGCGGCGGTCAGATGGTGCGCACAGCCGGCGCCAGCGCCCAGGTGATGGCCAAGGAGGGCGACTACGTGGCCCTCAAGCTGCCCTCCACCGAGGTGCGCCTGGTGCGCCGGGAGTGCTACGCCACCCTCGGAGCGGTGGGCAACGCCGAGGTGCGCAACACCAGCCTCGGCAAGGCCGGCCGCAAGCGCTGGCTGGGCCGTCGGCCGGAGGTGCGCGGTTCGGTGATGAACCCCTGCGACCACCCCCACGGTGGTGGTGAAGGCCGTGCCCCCATCGGCCGCTCCGGCCCGGTCACCCCCTGGGGCAAACCGGCCCTCGGCCTCAAAACCCGCAAGCGGAACAAGCCCAGCAACCGTTTTGTGCTGCGCAAACGTCGCCGCACCTCCAAGCGGAGCCGTGGCGGACGCGATTCCTGATGACCCACACCGCTCTGCTCACCGCCTAATCCGCCATGGGACGTTCACTCAAAAAAGGTCCATTTGTTGCTGACAGCCTGCTGCGCAAGGTTGAAAAGCAGAATGCAGCCGACGACAAGTCGGTGATCAAGACCTGGTCAAGGGCCTCCACCATCCTGCCGATGATGATCGGCCACACGATCGCCGTGCACAACGGCCGCTCGCATGTGCCGGTCTACGTGACTGAGCAGATGGTGGGCCACAAGCTCGGGGAATTTGCGCCTACGCGCACCTTCAAGGGCCACATCAAAGACAAAAAAGGAGGTCGCTGAATCCATGGCCAACATCACCCCCAGCCAGGCCGTGGCCCACGGCCGCTTCATCCGTGGCTCCGCCTCCAAGGTGCGCCGGGTCCTCGATCAGATCCGGGGCCGCAGCTACCGCGATGCCCTGATCCTGCTGGAGTTCATGCCCTACCGCTCCACCGGCCCGATCACCAAGGTGCTGCGCAGCGCCGTGGCCAACGCCGAGCACAACCTCGGCCTCGATCCGGCCACATTGGTGATCAGCCAGGCCCATGCCGACATGGGCCCGTCGTTGAAGCGCTACCGGCCCCGCGCCCAGGGTCGCGCCTACGCGATCAAGAAACAGACCTGCCACATCAGCATCGCTGTGGCTCCCACCACCTGAACCCCGAGGACACCGACCGATGGGACACAAGATCCATCCAACCGGCCTGCGCCTGGGGATCACCCAGGACCACCGCTCCCGCTGGTACGCCCCAAGCAAGACCTATCCCACCCTCCTCCAGGAGGACGACCGCATCCGCAAGTTCATCCACAAGAAATACGGCTCCGCCGGAATTTCCGATGTGCTGATCGCCCGCAAGGCCGACCAGCTCGAAGTGGAGCTCAAGACCGCCCGCCCCGGGGTGCTGGTGGGCCGCCAGGGCAGCGGCATCGAGGAGCTGCGCGCCGGCATCCAGACCACCGTGGGCGATGCCCAGCGCCAGGTGCGCATCAATGTGGTGGAGGTGGAGCGGGTCGACGCCGATGCCTATCTGCTGGCCGAGTACATCGCCCAGCAGCTGGAGAAGCGCGTGGCCTTCCGCCGTGTCATCCGCATGGCCGTGCAGCGCGCCCAGCGGGCCGGTGTGCTGGGTCTGAAGATTCAGGTGAGCGGACGCCTCAACGGCGCCGAGATCGCCCGCACCGAATGGACCCGGGAAGGCCGGGTGCCCCTGCACACTCTGCGGGCCGACATCGACTACGCCACCCGCGTGGCCAGCACCACCTACGGGGTGCTGGGTATCAAGGTGTGGGTGTTCAAGGGCGAGGTGCTGCCTGGTCAGCAGGACCAGGCGCCGATCGGTGCCGCCCCCCGTCGCCGGGCCAGCCGGCAGCCCCAACAGTTTGAAGACCGCTCCAACCGGGAGTGATCAGGAGGCCTGAACCATGCTGAGTCCACGACGCGTCAAATTCCGCAAGCAACAGCGCGGCCGCATGCGCGGCATCGCCACCCGCGGCAACACCATCGCCTTCGGGCAATACGCCCTCCAGGCCCAGGAGTGCGGCTGGATCACCTCGCGCCAGATCGAGGCCTCCCGCCGTGCCATGACCCGCTACGTCAAACGCGGCGGCAAGATCTGGATCCGGATCTTCCCCGACAAGCCAGTCACCATGCGCCCCGCCGAAACCCGCATGGGTTCAGGCAAGGGCAACCCGGAGTTCTGGGTGGCGGTGATCAAACCGGGGCGGATCCTGTTCGAGATGGGGGGGGCTGACATCACCCCCGCCATCGCCCAGGAGGCCATGCGGCTGGCCCAGTACAAGCTCCCGGTGAAGACCAAGTTCCTCACCCTGGCCGACCAGGAGGCCGCCGCTGCGGCAGCCGCCGCCGAGGCCAATGGCTCAGAGGCTGTCGAGCCCGCTCCCGAGCCCGCCGTTTCCCAGCAGTCCTGACCATGGCCCGTCCCGAGATCACCGATGTGCGCCAGCTCGCCGACAGCGAGCTCGACGAACGCATCAACGCCACCCGGCGTGAACTGTTCGATCTGCGCTTCCAGCAGGCGATCCGCCGGCTGGAGCAGCCCCACCGCTTCAAGGCGGCCCGCATCAAGCTGGCCCACCTGCTGACGGTGCGCAACGAGCGTCAACGCTCCGGCAGCAGCGCTGCCGCCTCGACGCAAATCGCCTCCTGATTCCCCCCCAAGTCCCATGGCAACCAAGGAACGGGTCGGCACCGTCGTCAGCGACAAGATGGACAAGACGGTGGTGGTCGCGGTTGAAAACCGCTTCCCCCATCCCATCTACAAGAAGACGGTGAGCCGCACCAAGCGCTACAAGGTCCACGACGAAACCAATGGCTGCAAGGTTGGTGACCGGGTTCGCATCACCGAAACCCGCCCCCTCAGCCGCACCAAGCGCTGGACTGTCGCCGAGGTGCTCACCAGCACCCCCGCCAACTGAGGAGGAGCACACCATGATTCAACAGGAAACCTTCCTCAACGTCGCCGACAACAGCGGCGCCAAACGTATTCAGTGCATCCGCGTACTGGGCACCAACCGTCGCTACGCCCACGTCGGCGATGTGATCGTGGCCGCCGTCAAGGACGCCATGCCCAACATGGGTGTGAAGAAGTCTGATGTGGTCAAGGCGGTGGTGGTGCGCACCCGCGCCACCCTGCGCCGCGAAACGGGCAACGCCATCCGCTTCGACGACAACGCGGCGGTGATTCTCGGCAATGAGAACAACCCCAAGGGCACCCGTGTGTTCGGGCCGGTGGCCCGGGAACTGCGGGAGCGCAACTTCACCAAGATCGTGTCCCTCGCCCCGGAGGTGATCTGAGATGGCCACCGCAACCCCCAAGGCCAAAGCAGCTGAGCGCACCAAGTTGCGCATCAAGAAGGGCGACACCGTGCAGGTGATCGCCGGCAGGGACAAGGGCAAGACCGGTGAGGTGCTGCGCACCCTGCCCTACGACAACCGGGTGGTGGTGCAGGGCATCAACCTGCGCACCCGCCACGTCAAGCCCACCCAGGAGGGCGAAACCGGTCGCATCGTCACAGAAGAGGCCTCCCTGCATGCCTCCAACGTGATGCTCTACTCCACCACCAAGCAAGTGGTCAGCCGGGTGGAGATCGTGGTCGACAAGGACGGCAACAAGAAACGCCGTCTCAAGAAAACCGGTGAACTGCTGGATTGACCGTCATCTCCGGCCATCTCTCCTGACCCCTTCATCCGACCCTCCTCCCCGATCTCCGTCCGCCTTCTGACCCCGACCAGAAGCGCATCCCCCCTCCCCCGTCATGTCCCTGAAACAGCGCTATCGGGAGACGATTCAGCCCAAACTCCTCAAGGATCTGAATCTCTCCAACGTCCACGAAGTCCCCAAGGTGGTGAAAGTCACCGTCAACCGGGGCCTCGGCGAAGCGGCGCAGAACGCCAAGGCCCTCGAGGCCTCCATCGCGGAACTCGCCACCATCACCGGACAGAAGGTGGTGGTGACCCGGGCCAAGAAGGCGATCGCGGGTTTCAAGATCCGCCAGGGCATGCCGATCGGAGTCGCCGTCACCCTTCGCGGTGAACGCATGTACGCCTTCCTGGAGCGCCTGATCAACCTGGCTCTGCCCCGCATCCGCGATTTCCGCGGTGTGAGCCCCAAGAGCTTCGATGGACGCGGCAACTACACCCTGGGAATCCGCGAACAGATCATCTTCCCTGAAATCTCCTTCGACAAGATCGATGCGATCCGTGGCATGGACGTCACGATCGTGACCACCGCCCGTAACGACGAAGAGGGCCGGGCCCTCCTCCGCGAGATGGGAATGCCGTTCCGCAGCAACTGAGCCCTCTTCGGACCTGATCCATGGCCAATCACGACCCCATT
>JAWOBH010000347.1:0-6434 GCA_046498125.1 Prochlorococcaceae cyanobacterium
GTGCTGGGCGTGGGCATCCCCCAGGCCACCGCTGTGGCCGACTGCGCCGCCGCCCGCGACGACTACGCCGCCGAGAGCGGCCGCCGCGTGCCCGTGATCGCCGATGGCGGGATCGTCACCGGCGGCGACATCTGCAAGTGTCTGGCCTGCGGCGCCGATGCCGTGATGATCGGTTCGCCGATCGCCCGTGCCGCCGAGGCCCCCGGCCGCGGCTTCCACTGGGGCATGGCCACTCCCAGCCCCGTGCTGCCCCGCGGCACCCGCATCAAGGTGGGCACCACCGGCAGTCTGGAGCGCATCCTGCGCGGTCCCGCCGGCCTCGACGACGGCACCCAGAATCTGCTCGGCTGCATCCGTACCTCCATGGGCACCCTGGGGGCCCGCACCCTCCAGGAGATGCAGCAGGTGGAGGTGGTGGTGGCCCCGTCGCTGCTCACCGAAGGCAAGGTGTATCAGAAGGCACAGCAGCTGGGTATGGGGAAGTAGGTCGCGGAGGCCTGTCGATCACGAGGTCTATCTTGATGTTGTGGGGGCTTCACAGCTCGCACACTCCTCACACCCTCCGGCCCGGCTCGTCCGGGCCTTTTCGCTTTCCCTCTCCTGCTCAGCAACTGCCCTGGGCGCCTCCTGCAACGCTTGATGTGGGCTCAGCAGAAGCGGTCTGGGCCCTTGCTACATTCCTGAAATCCCGACCCCAACAAGGATGTCCAGCGCAGCCGCTGTCACCGACGCCTCCTTCGAGCAGGACGTGCTCAAGAGTGACGTGCCTGTGCTGGTCGACTTCTGGGCTCCCTGGTGCGGCCCCTGCCGGATGGTGGCGCCGATCGTCGATGAGATCGCCAAGGAGTTCGAGGGCCAGATCAAGGTGTTCAAGCTGAACACCGATGAAAACCCCAACGTGGCCAGCCAGTACGGCATCCGCAGCATCCCCACCCTGATGGTGTTCAAGGGTGGCCAGAAGGTGGACACGGTGGTCGGCGCCGTGCCCAAGACCACCCTTTCGGGCACGATCAGCAAGTACCTCTGACAGGCCCCTGACAGCTCCCCGGTTCGCCCTCTCCCCGGCCCAGCGAGACGGTGGTGTCAGTCCACTCGAGGCCATCGCCAGCGCCATTGAGCACCACCCCCAGCGGCGCACCATTCACCGCGCCCTGGTGTCGTTGCTGGACATCTGCCGGAACGAAACCGATCCCGACGCCTGGCGGATCGTCAGTGGCACCCTGGCCGACATCAGCGAGGCCCTTGAGGTGTTCCGTCCGCACCGCAAGGTGCGCAAGGTGTCGGTGTTCGGCTCGGCCCGCACCGCCAGCCACGATCCCTCGTTCCAGCAGGCCGAAGAGTTGGCTCGCCGTGCCGTGGAGGCCGGCTTCGAGGTGATCACCGGCGCCGGCGGCGGCCTCATGGAGGCCGCCAACCAGGGCGCCGGCAGCAAAGCCAGCTTCGGCCTCAACGTGGACCTCCCGTTCGAGCAGCACCCCAATCCGATCGTGAGCGGCTACGAGGCCCGGCTGCTCCACTTCCGCTACTTCTTCACCCGCAAGCTGTTCTTCCTGCGTGAAAGCGATGCGGTGGTGGTGCTGCCCGGTGGTTTTGGCACCCTGGATGAGCTGTTCGAAGCCCTCACCCTGATCCAGACGGGTCGCACTCCGCCCATGCCCCTGGTGCTGCTCGCACCCCCCGGCGATCCCTTCTGGAGCAGCTGGCAGGTGGAGGTGCAGCGGCTGATGACCAAGCGGGGCCTGATCTCCCCCGAGGACCGCTCCCTGGTGTGCCAGACGGACAGCGCCAGCGAGGCGATTGCCCGCATCTCCCGCTTCTACCGGGTGTTCCACTCCGCGGAACTGCTCAGCGACCGGCTGGAACTGCAGCTCAACGCACCGGTTCCGTCGACGGCGCTGGAGCAGCTCAATCGCGACTTCGACGATCTGGTGGACCAGGGGGCCATCCACGCTGCCGAAACCTGCGATGACGACGGCTTTCTGCGGCCCTGCCTGCGCTTCCGCTTCAACATGCGCCGCATGGGCAGGCTCTACCAGTTGATCGATGCCCTCAATGGCCTCGACATGCCCAGCTACCCGGCCCTTGAACAACCCGAGCAGCGCTGCCCGGAACCCAGCGCGGAGCCCACATGAAACGACTGGGGCTGATCGACTACGGCATGGGCAATCTGCATTCGGTGCGGCGGGCCTTCGAACGGCTGGATGCGGAGGTGGTGACGGTGGCCGATCCAGCGGCGGATGCTGCCCTGATCGACAGTTGCCAGGGATTGCTGCTGCCGGGGGTGGGCGCCTTCGACCCGGCCATGGAGCGGCTGCGAGCCTGCGGACTGGACACGATGCTGCGCCAGTGGTGTGGTGAGGATCGGCCGCTGCTGGGCATCTGCCTGGGCTTGCAGCTGCTGTTCGAAGCCAGTGACGAGGGCCAGAGCCGGGGACTGGCCCTGCTGCCGGGGCGGGTGCGGGCGCTGCCTCGCCGCCCGGGCCATCCGATTCCGCACATGGGCTGGGAGCCCCTGATCCCTCTCAACCCCAGTCCGCTGCTGCCGGTGGACGCGCCTGAGGCCTGGGTGTATTTCGTGCACTCCTTCGCAGCTGAACCCGGCGATCCGACCATCAGCACCGCCGGGGTTGACGTCGCCGGAGACACCGTGACGGCCGCGGTGTGGCAAGGCGCCATCGGTGCCTGTCAGTTTCACCCGGAGAAATCGGGCCGGGCCGGGGCGGCGATCCTGCAGCGCTGGCTGCAGTGGCTGCCGGCATGAGCGAGGGGCTGCTGTGAGCCTGCGCCTCAGCGGCGGCCGCAGGCTGAAGAGCCCACCGGGCTCCCTCGCACGCCCAACACCCGCCCGGGTGCGGCTGGCGGTGGTCAACCTGCTGGCGGCCGAGCTGCCCGGCTGCCGCTGGCTTGATCTCTGCTCCGGCAGCGGCGCCATGGCCTGCGAAGCCCTGCAGCGCGGCGCCGCTCGGGTGGTGGCGGTGGAGCGTGACCGGCGCCTCGCGGCCGTGGCCCGGAGCAATCTGGAGGCCGTGCAGCAGGGTCTGGAGCGCCGGAGCCAGGTGGCGGTGCATGCCGCAGAGGTGTTGCGTTGGCTGGGGCGGGGCAAGGGTGGATCAACGAACGATCCGGTTCGAGCCGAGGGCGCTGAGCTCGGTGGCCAGCCCGGATTTGAGCTGATCTATGCCGATCCTCCCTACGCGGCGGGGCTGTATGGGCCCATTGCCGAGGCGGTGGCCGACGGGCACTGGCTCAATCAGGGGGGCACGCTGATCTGGGAATGCGGCAGCGGCGCGGTGGCGGAGCTGCCCACCGGCTGGCGAGAGCGGGACCGTCGCCGCTACGGATCGACCACGCTGGTGTTGCTGCAGCAGGTCTGAATGGTCTGACGAACCGCTCGGACGAGAACGCTCAGCCGTCGAGCATCGAGCCGCGGCGGTACTGGCTCCAGGCCGCCACGAACAGGCCGAGCAGCGTTATGGGGATCAGCCCCAGCACGATCCCGCAGAGCAGAGGTTCGATCATGGCGAAACCAATGGGGCTGTCAGGTCACAATTGTTCCATGCCGGCGTGTGCGCTGCCCACCACAGTTGTGCCCAGGCCCAGGCCGCTGCTCGCGTCCCAGCCCCGCCGCCCGTCAGGCTGGTGAGGATCGGACGCCGATTCCGTCCCAGCCAGCCATCCCCAGCTTCATCCCGCCCCGTGTGATCAGCCCCGTGCGCTCCAGCACTCCCCAGTCCCCAGCAGCCGACACCGCCGCGGAGCTCGCCCCTGGCGGCGTCGCTGGCCGTGGACTGGTGGCGGCTCTGGTGGCGGCAGCGGCTATCGCCTGCACGGTGCTGGCGCTGCTGGTGCTGCCGGGGGCCGGCAGCGACCCCTACACCCGCCAGACCCTGGAGCTGCAGGGGTCGGCTGAGCATGGCGCCCTGCTGTTCCGGCTGAACTGCGCCGGCTGCCACGGCATCGCCGCCCAGGGCCTGGTGGGGCCCAACCTGCACGGGGTGGCGGAGCGCAAGAACCAGCGCCAGCTGATCCGCCAGGTGGTGAGCGGCCGCACACCGCCCATGCCCAGCTTCCAGCCCGAACCCCAGGCCATGGCTGACCTGCTCGCCTATCTGAACGGGCTGGTGTGAGCCCGCCGGCCGCTGAATCCCTGGCGGTGGTGCTGGTGGAACCGGCCGGTCCCCTCAACGTGGGCGGGGTGGCCCGCAGCTGCGCCAACTTCGGCGTGACCGATCTGCGTCTCGTGGCTCCCCGCTGCGCCCACCTCGGTGAGGAGGCCAGGCGCATGGCCGTGCACGGCGTGACGGTGCTGGAGGGCGCGCGACTGTTCCCCAGCCTGGAGGCGGCTCTGGCCGATTGCCGGCGGGTGGTGGCCACCAGCGGCCGGGGCTGCGGCGAACCCCTCTCCCTGCACGACCTCGACGGGGCCCTGGGCTGGCTGGGAGAAGACCTGGGAGGCCCGGTGCTGGCGGACGGCGCTGAGCAGCACGGCAGGGTTGCGCCGCGCGCTCTGGTGTTCGGCCGCGAAGACCGGGGCCTGAGCAATGGGGAGCTGCTCCAGGCCGGCCGGCTGCTCCACATCGACACCGCCGGCAGCTACGGCTCCCTCAACCTGGCCCAGGCCGCGGCAGTGGTGCTGCACCACTGGCACCGGTTGCGCTCAGCGAGTCAACGGCCAGCCACTCCCAGCCCGAAGGCGCCGCTCCCCCTGCCGGCCCCCTGCCCGCGGGGCGTGCTGGAGGCGATGCTCAGCGATGCCGAGGGGCTGCTGCTGCAGGTGGGGTTCCTGTATCCCCACACCGCCGCGGCCCGGATGGCCAAGCTGCGGGCCCTGCTCCAGCGGGCCCAGGTGAGCTCCGAGGACGTGGCGCTGCTGCGCGGCATGGTGCGCCAGCTGCGCTGGGCCGAGGCCCGCGGCCGCACTGGCACCACGGCAGGTGCCGATCCGTCGTCCACCCCTTAACTTCAGCCGATCCAACCCCAGCTGCCTTGAGCGCCGCTCAATCCCCCAGGAGTCCCCGCAGCCGCTGGCGGCAGACCCTGCTGCTGCTGCTGCGGCTGGCCGTGATGGGGGTGGGCCTGGGGGCGCTGGCCGGCACGGGGCTGCGACTTCTGGCACCGCGGCTGGCCGAGGGCAACCTGTCCGGCCTGGGCCAGCTGGCCGAGGCCCCGGGGCAACAGGGCCTGGCCCTGGGCAGCTTTCAGCCCAGGCAGGAGCTCACCCAGCTCAGTCAGCGCTGGCAGCAGCTGGCGGCCGCCCAGGATGGGCTCGAGGCCACCGGCTTCCTGCTGGTGCTCGATGACGGCCGCTTCGCCCAGCTTGGCCCGGACCGGCCGATGCCGGCGGCCAGTTCGATCAAGACACCGATCCTTGTGCTGGCTCTGGATGATCTGGACGCCGGCAGGCTTGGCTGGAACGATCCGCTGGAGCTCACCCAGGAGCTGGTGGGTGGGGGCGCCGGCTGGATGGCCACCCGTCCGATCGGCACCCGCTTTCCCTTCTTCGAGGCGGCCACCGAGATGATCCGGATCAGCGACAACAGCGCCACCAACCTGTTGATTCAGAAGCTGGGCGGCAAGGCCGCCGTCAACGCCCGCTTCCAGTCGTTGGGCCTGACGGCCACGGTGCTCAACAACTGGCTGCCGGATCTCGATGGCACCAACACCAGCAGCGCCCGCGACCTGGCCCGCGCGATCGCTCTGGTGGACACCGGCGAGACCCTCAGCCCCCGCGCTCGCGACCATTTCCGCGAGATCATGGCCAGCTCCCGCACCGACACCATGATTCCCCAGGGTCTGCTGCGGGGCCTGGGCAAGACCGCTGAGCAGCCCGACCCTGAGCTGCTCAGCCTTGGCGTCAGCGCCCTCAACAAGACCGGCGACATCGGCACTGCCTACGCCGATGCCGCCCTGATCCAGCTGCCCAATGGTCAGCGGGCCGTGGCCGCCTTCATGGTCACCGGTCCCTTCAACGATCCCCGTTCCGCCGAACTGATCCGCGCCATGGCCGAGTCCGTCAGTCAAACGTTGGTCGGTCGCCCATGACCCAACCACCGATAGCGTCGCCGAGAGCCATGACCCCGCAACCGTTCCGGCCCCGGATGTCCGTGCTGCTGGCCGCAGGCAGCCTGCTGCTGGCACCGGGCCTGACCGTGGCTTTGGCGCCCGTCCCGGTGGCGGCCCAGCAGCAGGGCAACCTGAGCAGCGAACCGCTGCTGCGCCGCCAGACCGTGGCCCCCTGCCCGGCGGGCTGGCGGCGCAGCAGCGGTTCACTGCCCTGGCTGCCCTGCTGCTGGGCCGCCACCGGGACGGGCGCCAAAGCCACGGTGAGGCCCGGTGCCAGCAGCAGGCTGCCTGCGGCCAGCAGCACGGACAGCCGGGGCCGGAACGGTTGCGGGGTCATGGCTCTCGGCGACGCAATCGGTGGTTGGGTCATG
>JAWOBH010000007.1:0-8724 GCA_046498125.1 Prochlorococcaceae cyanobacterium
TGAAAGAGATAGGCCCGTCCCGATTGGTAGTAGCCCTCTGCGCTGTACCAGCGCGACCCGACGATGACGTCGGCGTAGCCACCGCCGGCGACGTCAACGGCGATGGCTAGCCACGCATTGATCGATGATGCCGCCGCTCAGTTCGGCCAGGCGCATGCAGCCGGCCTCGCGGGCGCGGAAGTCGCCGCCGCGCAGGGTGTCGGCGAACAGACGCTCCACGCTGTCGCCGTCGCCGGCGTAGTTCTTGGCGGCGTTGATGCCCCCCTGTGCCGCCACCGAATGGGCCCGCCGCGGGCTGTCGTGATACGTGAGCACCGTCACCCGGTAGCCCTGCTCGGCCAGGGTGGCGGCGGCGGAGGCGCCGGCCAGGCCCGTGCCCACCACCAGCACCTGCAGCTGGCGCTTGCGCAGCGGGCTGATCAGCGGCAATTCGGCGCGATGGCGACGCCAGGCATCGGCGATCGGACCGGCCGGCAGGCGCGGATCGGGCAGAGGGCTCATGGCAGGGCCACCAGCACGGCCACAGCGGCGAAGCCGCCGCCCACCAGCAGGGCCAGCGCCCGGCCAGCGCCACGGATGCGGCCGCCGTTGGCGGGATCGAGCAGGCCCAGGCTGCGGTGCGCCGCTTCGGTGCCGTGCAGCAGGTGCAGCCCCACCGCCGTGGCGGCGGCCAGATACAGCAGCAGGCTCGCCGGCTGGGCCAGCACCGCATGCAGGGCCGCCAGTTCCTCGCCGGCCCCCGGCCGGGACCAGCGCAACTGCAGCAGGTGCACGGCCAGAAACGCCAGCAGGATCACGCCGCCCATGGCCTGGCTGCGGGCCGCCAGAGCCCCCGGGGGATCGGCGCGGCGGCTCACCAGAGTCGCCCTGTTGCCGGCGCGGCGGTTGGCGATCACCTTGGCCAGGCTGAGGCCGGCGTGGCTCAGGCCCGCAGCCAGCAGCGCCAGCTCGGCCGCCGGCAGCCAGGCCGAGCCGTGCAGCGCAGCTGCGTAGGTCTCGAAGGCAGCCGGATCCAGCGGGGCCAGGGCCACGCCGCCGAGATGGACGATCAGGAACAGCACCAGCACCAGTCCTGAAGCGGCCGTCCAGGCCGTCCGCGCACCCATCGGGTCGTCATCCACCGGCGGCCCCATCGTATGGAGGCCCCTGACAGGGCACGAGCATCGAACGGCGAGTCCGGGTAGTACATCTAAACTAGTGGCATGGATGCAGCCGCTCCCGCGCCCATGCCGCACCAGGACAGGCACCCGGCCGGCAGCGGTCCACCGGAACCCAGTCCGCCGCAACTCAGCCTGCCGGAACTCAGCCTGCTGGGGCCCTTGCCCCCGCCGGGCCGGCGGCTGCGCTGGTCCCTGCCGCTGGCCGGAGCCACGGTGGCCGCGGGCTTCCCCAGCCCGGCCGACGACTACGTGGAGGGCCGCATCGACCTCAACGAGGCGCTGATCCGCCACCCCAGCAGCACCTTCTTCCTGCGGGTGAGCGGCGACTCGATGCGCGGGGCCGGCATCCTCGACGGCGATCTGCTGGTGGTGGACCGGGCGATCGAGCCGCGGGCGGGCCTGGTGGTGGTGGCCGTGATCGAGGGCGCCTTCACCCTCAAGCACCTGCGCCGCCACCGCGGCCGCTGGCGCCTGGAGGCCGCCCACCCTGACTACCCGCCGCTGGAGCTGGACGACGGCGACGACAGCCGCATCTGGGGCGTGGCCATCCACGCCATCCACAGCCTCTGAACCATGACGCGCCAGGCCAGCGCTCGGGAAGCCACCGTGCTGATCGACGGCAACAACTTCTACGCCGCCTGCGAGGCGGTGCTGGACCCGGCCCTGATCGGCCGGGCCCTGGTGGTGCTCTCCAACAACGACGGCTGCATCGTCTCGCGCAGCGCCGAGGCCCGGGCCCTGGGCATCCCCATGGGCCAGCCCTGGTTCCAGGTGAAGCGGGAGCTGGAGCAGCGGGGCGTGCTCGTGCGCAGCTCCAACTACGCCCTCTACGCGGACATGAGCCAGCGGCTGATGAGCGTGCTGGAGGAGTGGCTGGAGGAGCTGGAGATCTACTCGATCGATGAGGCCTTCGGCCTGCTGCACCGCCCCGCCGCCGGCGACCTCACCGCCTGGGGGCACGCCCTGCGCCGGGATGTGCGGCGGCGGCTGGGCCTGCCGGTGGCCGTGGGCATCGCCGCCACCAAGGTGCAGGCCAAGCTGGCCAACCGGCTGGCCAAGGCCGCCGGCAAGGGGATGGGCCGGGGCGCGGGTGAGGGGGTGTTCGATCTGGGGGCGGTGGCCGACCCCGATCCCTGGCTGGAGGCGGTGGCCATCGAGGACGTGTGGGGCATCGGCCGGCGGCTGGCCCGCTGGTGCCGCCTGCGCGGCATCGCCAGCGCCCGGGCCCTGCGCGACCTGCCCAGCGGTGAGCTGCGCCGCCGCTGCGGGGTGGTGGGGGTGCGGCTGCAGCAGGAACTGCGCGGCATCGCCTGCCTGCCGCTGGAGCGGCTGCCGGCGGCCAAACGCGAAACCTGCGTGAGCCGCAGCTTCTCGCGACCGATCGACACCCTGCCCCAGCTGCGCGAGGCAGTGGCCACCTACACCTGCCGGGCCGCCGAGAAACTGCGGCGCCAGCACCAGCGGGCCGGCGCCCTCACCGTGTTCGTGCGCAGCAGCCCGTTCAACGGCACCAGCTTCTACGCCAACGCCGCCACCGTCACCCTGCCCCTGGCCAGCCACGACAGCGCCGTGCTGCTGGCGGCGGCCCTGCCCCTAGCCGAGCGCCTGTTCAACCCCCACAAGCCCCTGCAGAAGGCCGGCGTGCTGCTGCAGCAGCTGCAGCCCGAAAGCCTGCTGCAGCACCACCTGCTGGTGCCCCAGAGCGCGGAGCAGCAGCACCGCCGCCGGGCGCTGATGGCGGTGGTGGATGGCCTCAACCGCCGCTACGGCAGCGGCACGATCCAGTGGGCGGCCTGCGGCCTGCACAGGCCCTGGGCGATGCGGCGCGGCCAGCTGTCACGGGCCGCCACCACCCGCCTGGCCGATCTGCCCCTGGTGCGCTCCGGCTGAAGCCAGGGCCGCCTCAATCATGGCCGCCGACACCGGGATCGTCTCCAGCTCGTCGGCGTTGTCGAGGAAGGCGTCGAAGGAGGCGTAGCGACGGAGGCAGGGATCGGCACCGGGCCGGGCGCAGGCCTCAGGCCAGCTCGGCGGCAGCGGATCCAGCAGCCCGTAGGAGCGCAGGGCCTCCTCGAGATCGCCGCCATCACCGATGGCCTCGCCGTGCCAGAGCACCTCGAAGAAGGCCATCCGCCGCCCGCCAGTGGGGAAACATTAGGCGGCGGGGGCGGAGCCGGCGGGGGGCAGAGGCCCCGCCGCCGCGGCCACCTCCGCCAGGCCGGCACGGCGGTGGCCGTCGAGCTGCTCGAGGTAGCGGCGCTCGCTGTAATACAGCTCCTGAAAGCGCAGGGCATCGCCGTTGAGGTCGGCGAACAGGCTCTCGATGCGCTGCTCCATGTCGCCCACAGGCACCAATCCGGCCGCGGAGGCGCTGGGTTCACGCTCCTGGCCTTCCTCCGCCAGCAGGCGGGCGATGCAGCGCTCCAGGGTTTCCAGGCGCTGGCTGCTCCAGGCGTCGAGCAGGTGCCGGCAGCGCTTGAGGCTGCGCTGGCGCTCCAGGGTGGCGGTGGCGCCGCGCAGCTGCAGCTGGGGCTGGGCCAGGGCCAGACGCTGCAGCTCACTGGGCTCCAGCAGCGGCGTCAACCGCCCCAGCAGGACGCTCTCCTCCACCACCAGCTGGTGGCCCAGCAGGCGGGGCAGGTCGAGATCGGCCAGCTCATGGCCGGGATCGGCGCCGCGGTTGATCGCCTCCAGACGGCCGCCGCCCAGGTTGTCCTCCTCCAGGGCGCAGATGGCGGCCCAGAGCTGGCGGTGGTGCACCAGGGCGAAGTCGTCCAGCTCCCGCCGGCGCAGTTCGGCGCGGATGGCGCCCCGCTCGCCAGGACAGTGCAGGTAGAGGCGCAGCACCTCCGCCTCGGCCCGCTCCCGCAGTCCCGCCTCGCCGGGCTGCTCCCATTTGCGCGAGCGGCCGTGCCAGCGCTCGCCCTTCACCTGCTGGCGCAGGTCGTCCTCCAGCTGCAGGGCCAGGCGGGCCTGGCCGCCGCTGAGCCGCTCGGCCACCTGCTGCAGGTAGTGGCTGCGCACGGCGCTCTGGGGCAGCTTGCCGAGCAGGGCCACCAAAGCGGTAACGGCCTGCTGGAACTGGTCGGCCTTGCTCAGGTCGCGGCCGGCCAGCACCTGCTCGATCTGCCAGTCGAGCCAGAGCGGCGCCTGGTCCAGCAGGGCCCGGTAGTCGCCGGCGCCGTGCTCCACCAGGAACTCGTCGGGATCCTTGCCGGCCGGCAGGTGCAGCACCCGCAGCTCCAGCTGGCCCTGCAGGGCCAGCTGCTCCACCTCGCCGATCGCCCGCTGGGCCGCCCGCACGCCGGCGCCGTCGGCGTCGAAGTTGAGGATCAGCCGGCGGCTGTCGGTGCAGCGGCACAGCTGGGTGATCTGCCGGCCGCTCAGGGCGGTGCCCAGGGCCGCCACCGCGTTGGTGATGCCGGCGGCGTGCAGGGCGATCACGTCGAAGTAACCCTCCACCACCACCGCCCGGTCGTCGCGGCGGATGGCGGTGGCAGCCCGGTCGAGACCGAACAGGTGCTGGCCCTTCTCGAAAATCTCCGTTTCCGGGGAGTTGAGGTATTTGGGTTCGGCGCCGTCGAGGCTGCGGCCACCGAAGCCGATCACCCGACCCTGGCGGTCCTTGATCGGCACCATCACCCGGCCGCGGAAGCGGTCGTAGAAGCCCCGGACGTCCTGGGAGCCGCCTCCCTTGCGGGGCACCACCAGACCAGCGGCCTCCAGCAGCTCGGGCGCCAGGCCATGGGCCTGACTGAGGTGCTGCAGCAGACCGTCCCAGCGGTCGGGGGCGAAGCCCAGCTCGAAGGCCTCCAGGGTGGTGTCGCTGAGGCGCCGCTGCTGGCGCAGGTAGGCCAGGGCGGCAGCGCCCTGGGGGGCGTGGAGCTGGGAGCGGAACCAGCCCGCGGCCAGGGTGAGCACCCGGTGCAGCTGCTCCCGGCGGGAGAGCTGCTGGCGCAGCCGCTCCTGCTGCGGGCCATCGACGGTTTCCACCGGCAGCTGATATTTGCGCGCCAGCTCCAGCACCACATCGCTGAAGCTCTGGCGCTGGAGTTCCATCAGGAACTTGATGGCGTTGCCGCCGGCACCGCAGGAGAAGCAGTAATAGAACTGCTTGGCCGGCGACACCGTCATCGACGGCGACGTGTCGTCGTGGAAGGGGCAGATCCCCACGAACTCCCGCCCCTTCTTCTTGAGCACCACGTGCTCGCCCACCACATCAACGATGTCGGCCCGCTCCTTGACGGCCTCGATCGTGCGGGGATGGAGGCGGGGCAGGCTCACGGTGGGGTGGCTGGCGGCCCGCAGCCGTGGGCACAGGCCCAGAGCTGGCGAGGTGTTGATTCTGGGGGAGAACTGCCGCAGCTGCAGGCGCAGTGCCGGCGCAGTGGCGGGGAGGCATGGGCCAGCATGCGGCCCCTGCACCACTCCGTTCTGCGTTGACGCCGACACCGACGGCCGCCCCCCGCTTCAGCGGCCCGGTGGCCTCGATGCTGCTGAGTGCCCTGAGCTTCTCGCTGATGGGCATCTGCGTGAAGCAGGTGGGCAGCCGCATCCCCGCTGCGGAGGTGGTGATGGCGCGGGCGCTGGTGAGCCTGGCCCTGAGCTGGTGGCTGCTGCGCCGCGCCGGGATCAGGCCCTGGGGCCGGCGGCGCGGGCTGCTGATCTGGCGCGGCGCCATCGGCAGCGTCGCCCTGCTGTGCGTGTACGTGGCCCTGAGCACCCTGCCCCTGGCCTCGGCCACGGTGCTGCAATACCTCTACCCCACCTTCACGGCCCTGCTGGCCTGGCTGGTGCTGGGGGAGCGCATCGGCCGCCGGGTGCTGGCGGCGGTGGCCCTGGGCTGGGCCGGCGTCCTGCTGGTGGCCCAGCCGGCACAGCTGCTGGCGGGCGGATCGCTGAGCGGCGAGGGGCTGGCCGGTGAGGCGTTGTCGGGCTCCGCGGCCCTGCCGGCCTGGGCGGTGCTGGTGGCCGTGATCGGCGCCCTGTGCACGGCGGTGGCCTACGTGAGTGTGCGCACCCTGGCGGCCAGCGAACACCCGCTGGTGATCGTGTTCTATTTCCCCCTGGTGGCCGTGCCCCTGAGCCTGCCGCTGGTGCTGCTCAACCCGGTGCTGCCCACCCCGCTGGAACTGCTCTGGCTGCTTGGGGTGGGGCTGTTCACCCAGCTGGGCCAGGTGACGCTCACCCGGGGGCTGGTGGGGCTGCCGGCCGCCCAGGCCACCGCGATCAGCTACGTCCAGGTGGGATTTGCCGGCCTGTGGGGCTGGCTGATCTTCGATGAGCGGGTGGATGGCTGGACAGTGGCCGGTGCCGCCCTGGTGCTGGCCGCCACCCTGATCAGCCTCAGCAGCCGCAAGCCGGGGCGGCCCGCCCCTCAGTCGTTGAGGGGCAGCGGATAGGTGAGCCAGGCCTGGGTGCTGCCATCCGGGCTGCCGCTCGGCCGGGCCAGCCGCCAGCTCTGGCCCCGCTCCCCGCGCTGCAGGTAGAGCTCGAAAGGGCTGTCCACCCGGATCGGATCGCCGCTCAGACGCCAGTCGAACTGACCCGCCAACCGCAGGCCTCGGCCTTCACCGATGCTCACCGCCTGCTGCTCCGCCACGCGCACGCGGCTCACCTGCGGCGCGGCCTCGACGTTCGGCTCCAGGTCCAGGGCCTGGGCGATCGCCCCCTGGGTGATCTGGATCTGCAGGGCCAGGGCACTGAGCAGCACCCCCCGGGGCGGCTGGGTGCTGCCGGCGCAGGCGCTGAGCGGCAGCAGCAGCGCTGCGGCCAGCAGCATGGCGGCCAGGGAGCGCAGCAGCGGACGGAGCTGGGCAGGGGGCCGCGGGGCGGGCAGCATGGGGTGCGTCCAAGTGCTCCCATGATCGGCTGGCTGCAAGGAGAACTGGCCGATCCCTGGCAGCAGGACAAGCGTTGCGGCGTGCTGTTGGTGTGCCAGGGCGTGGGCTACGAGGTGCAGGTGAGCCTGCGCCAGTGGCAGCAGCTGCCGACCCCGGGCAGCCGGCTCACCCTCCACATCCACCAGGCCGTGCGCGATGACGGCTGGACCCTCTACGGCTTCGGCGAGCGGGGGGAACGGGACCTGTTCCGCGAACTGGTGGCTGTGAGCGGGGTGGGCCCGCAGATGGCCCTGGGGCTGCTCGGCTGTCTGGAGCGCCAACAGCTGGTGCAGGCAATCGTGCAGAGCGACCTGCGCCGGCTGTGCCAGGCCCCGGGGGTGGGGCGGCGCACCGCCGAGCGCCTGGCGGTGGAACTGCGCACGCGCCTGCAGCAGCGCTTCGGGCTCGCCCTCAGCGCCGAGGACGACGACCCCCTGACGCCCCTGACCCCCCAGATCAGCGACAACCACCGCGACGAGGTGCAGCTGACGCTGGCGGCGCTGGGGTACGAGGTGCTGGAGATTCACCGGGCCCTGCGGGCCGTGGCCCGCCAGGAAGCCGCCGATGGCGGCAGCCCCTGGACAGCGGACGACTGGATCCGCGAGTGTCTGCGCTGGCTGTCCCGCCCGGCCGCCTGAGCCCTGCGGCGGCCAGGGAGGTGGAGCGGTAAGGTGAGCCATTGCCACGCGGGATTACCCCCGAATTGCTGATCCGGGTGTTCTGTCCAGAGGTTCCAGAGCGGAGCGTTCTGTTCAGAGATCCAGTTCACGCCGCGTTCGCCCACACCATCTCCATGCCGCTCACCACCACCAAAAAGCAGGAACTGATCAACACCCACCAGACCCACGGCACTGATACCGGATCAGCGGAGGTGCAGGTGGCGATGCTGAGCGAGCGGATCAGCCAGCTCACCACCCACCTGCAGCAGAACAAGCACGATTTCTCCTCCCGCCAGGGGCTGCTGAAGATGATCGGGCGCCGCAAGCGGCTGCTCAGCTACCTCAAGGGCATCAGCCCGGAGCGCCACAGCCAGCTGATCGCCAAGCTCGGCATCCGCGGCTGAGCAGCGCTTGACCCGCACCCCAGCCAGCAGGTGAGGCCATGGCCGGCAAAGGCATCAAGCCCTCCCAGCCCAGAGCAAACCAACCCAAAGCGAAACGGCAGCGGCCAGGGGGACAGAGCCCGGCCAGGCAGGCCAAGCCAGGCCCGGCCAAAGCCGTGCGTCAGCAGGTGATCCCCGAGGCCGTGGCCAACCGCATGGTTCGGCGCATCGCCATCGCCACCGGCATCCCCACCCTGATGGGCATGGGGGTGTTCGTGACCAGCTACCTGCTGGTGAGTCGCGACGTGCTCGACATCCCCCCGGGCATCACCCTGCTGACCTCCGGTGGTTGCTTCCTGCTGGGCCTGCTGGGCCTCAGCTACGGCGTGCTCTCCGCCAGCTGGGAACCCCAGCCCGGCAGCTGGTTCGGCGCCGAGCAGATCGGCCTCAACCTGGGCCGCATCAAGGCCTCGCTCAGAGCGCTGCGCCAGGGCGGCGGTGCCGGGCCTGAGGGTCGGCCAGGGGGCTGAGGCCCCTCATCCCCCTGGTCGACCCTCTGGCCCGGCACCGCCGCCCTGGCGCAGCGCTCTGAGCGAGGCCTTGATGCGGCCCAGGTTGAGGCCGATCTGCTCGGCGCCGA
>JAWOBH010000311.1:0-5988 GCA_046498125.1 Prochlorococcaceae cyanobacterium
TGAAGGGGCCGTTGAAGGCCAGGGCCAGGCCGCTCACCAGGATCAGCAGGGAGGCGGTGGCGGTGTAGAGGATGAACTTGGTGGCCGCGTACTGCCGCTGTTTGCCGCCCCAGATGGCGATCAGCAGGTACACCGGCACCAGCTCCAGTTCCCAGGCCAGGAAGAACAGCAGGAAGTCCTGGGAGAGGAACACCAGCCCCTGGGCCGAGGCCTGCACCAGCATCAGGGCGAAGTAGAGGCGGGTCTTGCGGTTCACCTTCCAGCTGGCCGCCACCGAGAGGAAGGTCACCAGGCCGGAGAGCACCACCAGGGGCGCCGAGAGGCCGTCGGCCGCCAGCGACCACTCCAGCCCGAGCACCGGCACCCAGCTCACGCGCTCCACCAGCTGCAGGCTGCTGAGGCCACCATCGAACTGGCCGCTGAAGCACACCAGCATCAGCAGCAGGTCGATCCCCAGGGCCCCCAGAGCCAGGCTGCGGGGCAGTCGCGGATCGCTGCCGTCGCCGGGCAGCAGGGGCATCAGCAGTGCCACCGCCGCCGGCAGCAGCACGATCAGGCTGAGCCAGGGGAAGGCCGGTGCGAAAGCCTGGCTGGCGTCCATCCCTGCCCATCGAAAGTGGCACCGACCCTATCAGCCTCCCCAGGGGCGCTGAGTAGATGTACTCACGCCCATGATCACGGCCCCGCGATCGCAACGCCGCCCCGGCTCAGTCACGGTCGGGCAAGGGCAGCCAGTGGCTGCCGTGCTGCTGCACGCTCAGCACCTCGCCGCGGGACTCCACCCCGGCCAGATGCCAGGCCACCAGCATCTCGCGGCGCACGGCGTCGGCCACCTCGGCGCGGCAGAGGGCCAGCAGGCTGGGTCCGGCGCCACTGATCACACACCCCCAGGCGCCCGCCTGCAGCGCCGCCTCACGCACCTTCTGGCCACCGGGGATCAGCCCCCAGCGGTAGGGCTCATGCAGGCGGTCGTGCATGCCGTCGGTGATCAGGTCGCCGTTGCCGGTGCGCAGGCCCTGCAGCAGCAGGGTGAGGGCTCCGAGGTTCACCACCGCGTCAGCCACCGGGATGGCCTTGGGCATGGCCCGCCGGGCTTCGCTGGTGGTGAGCCGGATGGCCGGGATCGCCACCACCGCCACCACCTCCGGCGACCACTCGCAGCGCACCACCCGCCAGCGGTGGGACGCCGCCCGGGCCGTCAGGCACAGCCCACCCACCAGGGAGGGCACGACGTTGTCGGGATGGCCTTCGATGTCGATCGCCAGCTCCAGCAGTTTCTCCTTGCTGAGGGGCTCCCCCACCAGGGCATTGGCCCCCATCAGGCCCGCCACGATGGCGGTGGCGCTGCTGCCCAGGCCCCGGGCCGGCGGCACCGCCAGATGCACCCGGGCCTCCAGCCCCACCGGCTCCTCGCCGGCCTCCTTCCACACGCGCTGGGCTGAGCGGTACACCAGGTTGTCCGGTCCGCCGCGCAGGTGGGAGCCCTCCTGGCTCTCGATGATCAGGTCGAAGCGCTGGCTGCCCCCATCCAGGCAGCGCATCTCAAACACGTTGTCGAGGGCCAGGGCCGCACCCAGGCAGTCGAAGCCCGGCCCCACATTGGCCGTGGTGGCCGGAACGTGAACGACGACCCCTTGGCCGACCCGTGGGCGCACCATGGCACTGGCTCTGCTGGGGCCAGTGTCTCAGCTCGCCGTCTGCAACAGCATCCGCGCCCGGCAGGCGGCGCTGAACTCGCCGCTCGCCGAGTCGGTCACCGCCGTGATCGGCAGCGGCTCCAGCACCGCCCCCAGGCGCCCCTTGTCGAGGAAGGCCCGCCGGAACTGGGGACTGCGCAGCTCCATCAGCAGCTTGCCGGCCGTGCCGCCGGCCAGCCAGATGCCGCCGCGACACAGTGCCGTGAGGGCCAGATCGCCGGTGACGCTGCCGTAGGCCTCCAGCCAGAGGTCGAGAGCCTCCCGGGCCAGGGGATCGCCGAGGGCCGCCGCGCTGGTCACCGCCGCCGGCAGATCGCCGTTGCACTGATGCAGGGGGTGCTCGCCGTCAGGGTGGCGCTCGCTGAGCAGCCAGCGGGCCACATGGCCCAGGCCGGTGCCGCTCACCACCCGCTCCACCGACACCCGCTGGATGCCCAGATCCTCCGCCAGCCACTGCTTCAGCTGCCATTCGGCCGGGTTGCGGGGTGCGAACTCGGCATGGGCGGCCTCACTGGCCACCGCCGTCAGTCCCGCCGGTCCGGGCACTCCGAAGGCCACCCCCAATCCGGTGCCGGCACCGAGGATCAGCACCGGCTCACCCTCGCAGGCCGTGCCCTGGCGGATCGAGGCCTGCTGGGCGCTGCCCAGGTGGTGGAGGCCATACACCAGCACGGCGAAGTCGTTCACCAGCTCCACCGGCGCAATCCCGATGGCGTCGCTCAGTTGCCGCTCCTCCAGCTGCCAGGGCAGGTTGGTGAGCCGGGCCGCGCCCTGCTGCACCGGGCCGGCCACGGCGAAACAGGCCGCCGCCGGCCGGTCATCGGGGGCGGCGGTGTCGCGGGCCTCCCCCAGGAAGGCCTGCACCATGGGCGCCAGATCGGGCCACTCCTCGGAGTTGTAGCGGCGGGAGCAGAGGGGTTCGAGCAGCTCGTCGCTGGCCCGGTAGAGGGCCAGCAGGGTCTTGGTGCCGCCGATGTCGCCGGCCAGCACGATGCTCATGCCCCCACCTCGGCCGGGCTGGCCAGCTCCAGAGCGGCGCCGCGCTCCCGGTTGGCCCGTTGCCCCGCCTCCAGCAGGGCAGCCACGGGTCTGGTGCCGAGATCGCCGTCTCGCCGGCTGCGCAGGCTCACGGCGGCGGTTTCAGCCTCGCGGGCGCCGATCACGGCCAGCACCGGGATCTTCATCTGTTCGCCGGTGCGGATCAGCTTGCCCAGGCGGTCACCGGACTGGTCGACGCTGGCGCGGATGCCTGCGGCGCTGAGCTGGCCCAGCACCTGCGCGGCAAAGGGCCGCACCTCGTCGGTCACCGGCAGCAGCCGCACCTGCTCCGGGGCCAGCCAGAAGGGGAAATCGCCGGCGTAGTTCTCGGTCATGATCCCGAAGAACCGCTCCAGCGAGCCGAAGATGGCGCGGTGGATCATGATCGGCCGCTGGCGGGTGCCGTCGGCGGCCACATACTCCAGCTGAAAGCGCTCGGGCAGGTTGAAGTCGAGCTGGATGGTGGAGCACTGCCACATCCGGCCGATGGCATCCTCGATCTTGAGATCGATCTTGGGGCCGTAGAAGGCGCCGCCGCCCTCATCGATGCTGTAGGCCCAGCCCTTGCGCTCCAGGGCCTCCACCAGGCCGGCGGTGGCCAGCTCCCACACGGCGTCCTCGCCGATCGACTTCTCCGGCCGCGTGGAGAGGTTGATCTCGTAGCTGCGGAAGTCGAAAGCCGAGAGGATCTCTTCGGTGAGGTCGAGGATGCGCAGGATCTCGGCGGTGATCTGCTCGGGCAGGCAGAACACGTGGGCGTCGTCCTGGGTGAAGCCGCGCACCCGCATCAGCCCGTGCATCACCCCCGGCCGCTCGTAGCGGTACACCGTGCCCAGCTCCGCCCAGCGGATCGGCAGCTCCCGGTAGGAGCGCAGCCGGCTGGCGTAGGTGAGCACGTGGAAGGGGCAGTTCATGGGCTTGAGCTGGAACTGCCGCTCGTCCACCTGCATCGGCCCGAACATGCTCTCGCTGTAGAAATCGAGGTGGCCGGAGGTGCGCCAGAGGCCAAGGTCGGCCACGTGGGGGGTGTAGAGCAGCTCGTAGCCGGCGGCGAAGTGGGTCTGGCGCCAGAAGTCCTCGATCAGCAGCCGCATGCGGGCGCCGCGGGGATGCCAGAACACCAGGCCGGCCCCGGCCTCGTCCTCGATCGAGAACAGATCCAGATCGGTGCCCAGGCGGCGATGGTCGCGCCGTTTCGCCTCTTCCCGGCGGCGCTTGTATTCCTCCAGCTGCTCGGCGGTCTCCCAGGCGGTGCCGTAGATGCGCTGCAGCTGGGCGTTGTGTTCATCGCCGCGCCAGTAGGCGCCGGCCACGCTCTCCAGCTCGAAGGCCCTGGGGTTGAGCTCGCCGGTGTGCGCCACGTGGGGCCCGGCGCAGAGGTCCCACCACTCCTCGCCCAGGGTGTACAGGGTGATCGGCTCGCTGATGCCGGCCAGGATCTCCAGCTTGTAGGGCTCGTTCTGGGCCCGGATCCGGGCCTCGGCCTCGGCGCGGCTCACCTCGATGCGCTCGAGGGGCAGCTTCCTGTTGATGATCCGGATCATCTCCTTCCGGATGGCCTTGAGATCGGCCTCGGTGAAGGGATCGGGGCTGTCGAAGTCGTAGTAGAAGCCGGTTTCGGTCCAGGGACCGATGGTCACCTGGGCCCTGGGGAAGAGCTTCTGCACCGCCATCGCCATCACGTGGCTCATCGAGTGGCGGATCCGCAGCAGCTGCTCGCTCTCGCTGGTTTTGGGCAGATGGATGGGACTCCCGGCCGCCGGGGCTGTGCTGGAGGCGGGCGCGGAAGCGGGCATGGGCAGGCTGCGCTGGACCAAAGGCCGATCCTACGCAGCGCTTCTAGGCTGTTGGTATGAGCGCTGAACCGTCTGCCCGGGAGCCTGCCGCCGAGCTGCTGGAGCACCTTCTGGGCTCCCTGCTCAGCGACTTCCGCTTCTGGTTCGAGCGCGGTGAGCTGCTCCTCGACCTCTGCCCCGACAGCGTGATGGTCGCCGCCGAGCGCGAGGCGCTGGGCGCTGAGCTGGCCCAGGCCCGCCGTGAGCTGATCGCCGCCACCAGCCTGCGCCAGGCCACGCCGGCCCCCGTGGCCCTGGCCATGGACACCCTGGCGCCCTGGCACCAGCTGGTGATGCGCGTGTGGTCCCTGTCGGCGAGCCTGCGGCGCAGCGGCGTGGCCCTGCCCCAGCTCAGCTGGCCGGAACCACCGGCCTTCCCGGGGCTCTGAGGCCATGGCGGATTCCCTCTCCCGCAGGGGCGAGCGGCGCAGCCTCGGGCTCTCCTACCTGCTCTGGGCCCTGGGCCTGGCGGGAGTGTGCGGGCTGCAGCGCTTCTACAACCGCAAGCCCTTCAGCGGCACCCTCTACCTGCTCACCTTCGGCCTCTGCTACGTGGGCCAGCTGGTGGATCTCTGGCTGATGCCGGAGATGGTGGAGCAGGCCAATGCCCTGCCCCTGCTGCGGGGCGCTCCCCTGTCGCTGGAGCGGCAGCTTCTCGAGCTAGCGCGCCGCAGCGGCGATGCCGGATTCACCCTCAACGACGCCCTGCTGGCGCTGGAGCGGGGCAGCGGTGTGGGCAGCGAGGCGGTGCGGGCGGAAATCCAGCATCTGCTGGAGGTGCAGTTGCTGGACGTGGGCAATGACAGCCGCGGTCGGGTGGTGTATCGCGAGCCCTGACGGCGATCAGCTGGCGGTGTCGTGCCGGGCCAGGGCGGAGTTGTAGAAGGCGATCAGCTCCTGGCGGCTCTTCACCGGCTGGCCGTAGTAGCTGCCGCCGTGGTGGGCCGGCAGGGAGGCCCATTCCGGTGCCAGCCGTGCCATCACATCGGCGGTGAGTCCAGCCTGGTCGAAGATCGTCAGGGCGCCCCGGCGCTCGATCAGGTGCAGGGCGGCCTGGTCCTGGTTGTGGGGCTCGAAACTGCTCAGACCCAGCTGGTGGGCCACGGCCTTCCAGGTGTCCGGGAGGAACTGGTAGGCCCCGGCGGCGGCGCTGGTGTAACGCCGTTGCACGCTGATCTCCGGGTGGCGCTCCAGGTTGTCGAACAGGCCGCCGCCATAGAGCACCCGATAGCCGTCAGGACTGCCGTCCTTCCAGGTGCCCTCAGCGAAGCGCAGGGTGTCGAGCAGGGCCCGGCGCTCCGGCGTGAGCGCGTAGGGGGCCGGATCCGCCGGCCGCACCGTCACCGGCTGTGGCGCCCCGGGCAGGGCCGGCAGCGGCCTGAGGCCGGAGACGGCGGTGGCGGGTCGGGAGATCGGCA
>JAWOBH010000314.1:0-2566 GCA_046498125.1 Prochlorococcaceae cyanobacterium
TCCTTGCCGATCCACACCGGCCCCTGGGGGCTCACGACGCCGGTGTCGTCCGCACCCCCAGCCGAGAAGCCCTTGCCGCTGGGAACCTTGGCCGCGGGGCCGTTGTAAAGCAGCTCCGGCTGGTAAAGCTGCACCAGCAGGGCGTTGATCGCCAGGCCCTCCATCCGTTGGTTGGTGCTCTGCACCGCCTGCTCGTCCCACTGCCACGCCGGATGGCTCAGGTCTTCCGCGGTGAGCGCGCGCTCACCGATACGGTGGAAGGAGTTGCGGGTGAGATACCTGGTGCCATCAAGGGCCAGGCCGAAGCAGCTGATGCCACTGACTCTCTGGGTGATCACGCGCACCCTGCAAGCAGCGTGATGCCCGGCGGAGCCTGGCGCCCCGGCGGCCAGCCCTACTTTCCTAAACCTGCGTGGGGCAACATGGCACCATGACCGCCTTCCGGGCTCTTGAGTTCCTCATCCTTCTGGCGGTGCTGGCAGGCCTGATCGGCCTGCTGCGGCATCGCAACCTGTTCCTCAAGGTGCTGGCGATGGACGTGACCAGCACGGGAGTGATCAGCCTGTTCGTCCTGATCGCCGCCCGCGACGGCCTGATCACACCGATCCTGCACGGCGACAGCCCCGTGGTCGATCCCAGGGCCGCCCTCACCTACGCCGACCCGATTCCCCAGGCCGTGATCCTCACGGCGGTGGTGATCGGCTTTTCGGTGCAGGCGCTGCTGCTGCTGGCCACCACGCTGCTGGCCAGCCGTGATCCCACCCTCGAGGTGACCGAGCTCGACGAACCGGAGGTGGCCCGGCCCCAGGCCGGCCAGCCATGAACGCCATCACCATCGGCTGGCTGCTGCTGCCGCTGCTGACGGCCTTCCTCGCCGCCCTGCTGCCGGTGATCGCCCGGGGCGGCGTGCTGCTCACCTGCCTGGGCACAGCCGCCATGGCCCTGGCGGCCCAGCAGAACTGGCTGCCAGCCAGCCTGCAGTTGCTGGGGCCGCTGGGCATCACGCTCCAGCCGGATGGCCTTGCCGCCCCCTTCCTGCTGCTGAACGCGCTGGTGTGCGCCGCCGTGCTGCTAGACGGCTGGGGGCGAGCCCAGAGCGAGGCCTGGCCGCTGCTGCTGCTGGTGCTGCACGGCAGCGTCAACAGCGCCATCGTCGCCGCCGACCTGATCAGCATCTACGTGGCCCTGGAGGTGGTGGGCATCGCCGCCTTCCTGCTGCTGGTGCTTGGCGGCGGCTCCCGGCAGGTGTGGCTGGGGGTGCGGCTGATGCTGGTGAGCAACACCGTGATGCTGCTGTTCCTGGTGGGCTGCGGCCTGCTCTACATCGAGCAGCGCAGCTTTGCCCTGGCAACGGTGGGTCAGGCCGGCGGCCTGGTGCTCGCCCTGCTCACTGTGGCCTTGCTCACCAAGGCCGAGGTGTTCGTGGCCGGGCTGTGGCTGCCGCGCACCAACGCCGAGGGACCGCTGGAGGTGTCGGCCCTGCTCTCCGGCACGGTGGTGAGCGCCGGGGTGGTGCCGCTGCTGCGCATCAGCGTCGAGGCCGCCAGCCTGCTGCCGGTGCTGCGCTGGCTGGGGATCGTCAGCGCCGCGGCCGGAGTGGTGCTGGCCCTGCTGGACTCCGACCTGCGCCGGCTGCTGGCCTGGAGCACCCTGGCGCAGATGGGGCTGGTGGTGATCCTGCCGGCGGTGGGCGGGCTCTATGCCCTCGGCCACGGACTGGCCAAGGCGGCCCTGTTCCTGCTGGCCCGCCACATCCCCGATCCGGCCCTGACCGGCTGGCGCCAGCGGCCGCTGGCGCCCGGTCTGTGGTGGCCGCTGATGCTCGCCTCCCTGTCGATCGCCGGCCTGCCGCCCCTGCTGGGCTTCCTGGCCAAGGAGCAGCTCAGCAGCCAGCTGCCCGCTGCGGCCGGCTGGGCGGTGACGGCCCTCGGTGCCGGCACGGTGGCGGTGTACGCCCGGATCTGGGGGCCGCCCGGGCGAGCGGCGAGCGCTGCTGGCGGGGGCTCCCGCGGCGCCAGCCTGCTGGCGGCCGCCCTGGTGCTGCTCAGTGCCGCCCTCTGGCTGCTGCCGCCGGGAACGGCCATGGCCCCCCGGGACCTGGCCGCGGCGATGCTCAAGAGTGGGGGGGCGTTCGCGGCCGGCCTGGTGCTCCACCGCCTGCTCAGCGGCGCTGGTCCCCCCCAGGTCGCCACCCCAGCGACTCACCAGGCCCTCACGCTGCCGGAACCCGGCTGGCGGCCGCAGCTGGAGGGGCTCGATGAGCTGCTCGGTGCCATCGTGCTGCTGGCGGCGCTGCTGCTGGGCCTGCTGGGGTGGCCGTCGTGATCGCGGTCCTGCTCAACGTGGCCCTGCGGGTGGGGATCTGGCTGCTGCTCACCCAGGATCCCGGCAGCCTGAATGTGCTGATCGGTGTGGCCGTGGCCTTGCTGCTGCCGATCGAGCGGGGCCGGACCCTGCCCCCGGGCGAGCTGGTGCTGGCCCTCGGCCAGGTGCTGGCGGCCATCCCCCAGGCCTTCCGCCAGGCCGTGCTGCTCCTGTCCCGGCGGCGGCCTCAGGAGGGATTCGG